>JAIXQT010000249.1 GCA_027485595.1 Pseudomonadota bacterium
AGCCACCGCGGCAATTACCGCAAGGCGACTTCCTTCAGCAACGCGAGGATTGCTCATGCTTTCACGGAAATCCGACGATGTAGTCCAAGCCTTTGCGAGCGCCGCAAGCTGTGCCTCAACTCTATCGAGATCCGCTGGCACGCATACGTCAAAAAGCGCTTTAGCGTATCTCTTGGCAATTCGTTGTTCTCGTCCAGAACTCATGCTCTTTTCGTTCCCTCTTCTAATTAACGAACCAACTTCTTAGCGCGATCGATCGCAGCATCTACGTAGCGCGATTGGCGAGCAGCAAGCTCGCCGGTTTTAAACTTCGTCTTTGAAAGCTCTACCGCTTTAGCGACAAGAGCCGAACGGAAGTGCGCCTGCGCTGAGCGAGACTCACCTTCAAGGAGATCCTTTGTGGAGATAGCTAATCGAGCAGCTTTCTCTCTCGCCGCAGAAACGATGGAGTCTGACTCAAGCTCACCCTGATTCAATATTTCAACTCGAGCACGCTCTTGCTCGAGAGAAAGATTCTTTGTCAGAGCTTCAACAGCTGCCAGTTCACGCTCCGCCGCTTCCATTTCCGACGTTGCGGAGGCAACCTCCTCGGCGATTCGATTACGTCGTGAGGCCCAACCATTCTTAATCGGCTTACGAAGAAGCGCGGTCATAAGAGCGATATAGATAACGAAGTTCACCCAAAACGGGATGATGTCGTGAATCGAGGGATGATGTCCCGCTCCGGCGCTCGCTACAGCCACGTCCGAGACCGCCAGAGCGGGTACGAGAGAGGTGGCAACGACGGCAGTGAGGCTTGTCGAGGTCTTGGTCGAGAGAATTGTACCTGTGGGACGAGTCATAGGCCTTTGATTGTAGTAACGTCTCTTTACGTAAACACCCGTAACGGCGACGGAAGTCTAGCCAAGAACGCCTGAGAAGTCACCCCTTTGGCTTACAAAAGTGGGGCACGTATGCCGCGCCCCACCAAGTGACGTCGCAGACCTTCCGGTCTAGTGAACAGTGAGCTGGGAATCGACCTTCGACGTGAGGGTATCAGCAAGAGCCTGGGCCTCCCCTTCGGCCTTAGCATACGCCTGCTGAAGAGCGGCCTCGATCGACTGTCTTCCGGCCTGAAGCTCTTGAGCCGCCTTGGCCTCAGCATCGGCAACAACAGTAGTGGCTGCGGTTTTCGCCTTCGCAACTGAGGTCTGGCGTTCTTTATTAGCCGCAACGCGCGCTTGAAGCATCCCCTCATCGTAACGCTCTCGCAAAGCTTGAGCTTTTTGCCGCATTTGCGATGCCGTGTGAACAGCACCAGCCGTTACCGACTCGCGCTCCTCAAGGTGTCGAAGGAGCGGCTTAAAGAGGGTCGAGCGCAACGCGAAGTAAAGCGCAAAGAGAAAGACCGTACCAACGACGATCATCAAACCGTCCTCGTTGGTGAGGGAGAATAGGTCAAGAATCGGGTTTTGTTCCATGCTCGAGAGATTCCTCGATTTCGGGGATAAGATCAACCGTAGTAGCGGGCGGTTATAACGAAAACGCCCCGAAAGGCGAGCGGGCTAGGCGTTTTGCGGCCCGAGGCTGGCAGCTGCTAGGAATACAAGTACGCGCACAAAACGAGCCCGTTACGGCACCGCTCGTATGGGCGCGAACTCCCCTGCCCCTTGCTTATGCCGGCTGTGGCATAGTGCACCGACCAACAAACGTCGCCCCAGGCTCGATGACGATTTGTGGGGTCGTTACATCACCACGAACCTCTGCGGTGCTGAGAAGCGTGAGCGCCTTGGTAGCGACTGAGTTCCCCTGAACCTTTCCGCCCAGAATTACCTCGGCCGCACCAACCGCACCGATGAGGGTTGCGCCAGGAGCGATGGTGACGCGCCCTTCACAAGCAACGTCGCCCTCAAATACTCCGGCGATGACGACGTCACCGGCTGATTTTAGGTTTCCCTTCAGGACCACGTCGGCGCCAATAATGGTCGCACCAGCCCGCGCTGCAGCGTCAGCGCTCGGCGTTTTTGTTGAATCAAAGAATTGAAAGGATCTTGCCTCGTTTGCCATATGTCTACTCCTTTGAAGTGCTCAGGATATCAATTAAACGGTCGAGTTCTGAGTCGGAGAAGAAGTGAAGCTCGACAGCCCCGCCCTTCTTCGAACGACGAATGGTTACCTTTGTTCCGAGCGCGTTTCGCAACCGCTCCTCGATCTCGGGGAACTGCGACGCCTCAATCCGCTTTCCAGCCCGAGGCTTCTTCGGCTCCTCAAGAACAACCTCCCGAGAGACGATAGCCTCAAGGGCCCGCACAGAGAGCGACTCGTCGATAACCTTCTGAGCGAGGCTGGTTTGCGCGGCCGGCTCCTTAACGGTCAAGATCGCCTTAGCGTGGCCAACCGTAATAATTCCCTCTCGGAGGTATTCCTGCACGGCGGCTGGGAGCCTGAGAATGCGAACCAAATTAGCGACGGTAGCCCTATCCTTCCCAACCCGAGCGGCAACCTCCTGTGCGTTAAGGTTAAACTCGTCCATCAAGCGTTGGTACCCACGAGCCTCTTCAAGTGGATTTAGGTTTAAGCGTTGAACGTTCTCAACCAGAGCAACCTCAAAGGTATCCCGGTCAGAGAGTTCCTTTATCAATACTGGAACTTGCGTAAGACCGGCCCGTTGAGAGGCTCGAAAGCGCCTCTCGCCTGCTACGATCTGGTAGCTCCCCTGCCAAGGCCGCACGAGGATCGGCTGAAGTATTCCAAGTGCCTTAATTGACTCAGAAAGCTCAGCAATCTCCTGTTCTGGAAAATCAACACGAGGCTGTTCGGGATTCGCAGAAATCCGGGCGATATCCACATATTGCACGCCGCTAGTAGGTTCCAACGTTGGAGCCGGATCGGAAAATTCCGCTGTATTTTCAGCATGTTGTGGTAAAACCTGTGTCGGCGGAGGGGTTGCGGCAACGGGAGCCGCAGAGGAAACGAGCGCACTGAGTCCCCTTCCAAGTGCCATTCTTTGATTCTTCTTTAAACCTTGCACATCTTCTCCTTAGTTACTCACGTACCTCAAACTGTTCCACGTGGAACACCCTCTAAGCGGCCGCTACTGCATCCGGCTCGTTATTCAGACCAAGTCTTTCTATCAACTCTCCAACGAGAGCGAGGTAGCTCTTGGCACCGGCGCTCGTTGGGTCGTAAACACAGATAGGCTGACCATGGCTTGGACACTCAGAGAGTTTGATATTTCGGGGAATTCGAGTTTTCAACAGCTTCTCCCCGAAATGGCGCTCGGTCTCATCGCGAACCTGCATACTGAGGTTTGTGCGCGCGTCGTACATCGTCAGGAAGACGCCAAGGATATCGAGCTTCGGATTAAAGGTACTCTGAACGAATGCGATAGTCTTAAGAAGCCCTGACAATCCCTCGAGTGAATAGTACTCGGCTTGCAGTGGGATAAGAACCTTGTGAGCGGCGCCAAGAGCGTTGAGGGTAAGCAATCCAGAGGAGGGCGGGCAGTCAATGATGACAACGTCATAATCTTTATCCACATCAGCTAATGCGCTGCGCAGAATAAGTTCACGACCAGGGGTCTTTCCAATCTCAAGCTCCAGGCTGACCAGATCATGAGACCCCGGAACCACCTTGAGATTATCGATAGGGGACTGAACGATTACGTCGGAGAGCTGAAGCTTTCCAAAGAAGATATCGTAGAGGTCTGCACCCTCAGGGTGCATCGGCACTCCCACACCACTCGTTGCGCTTGCCTGGGGGTCGAAGTCCAAGAGGAGCACTTGGAAGCCGAGGAGCGCGAGCTGAGCGGCGATGCTGACAGAGCTCGTGGTTTTCCCGACTCCACCTTTTTGATTTGCGAGGGCGATGACTTGCGCCATAGAAAGACTGTATTTCCTTAACCTTGAGAGCCGTTAGAGGTACCACGACTCGGAACTCTTAACAACAGAAAAGATACCCCAAGAGCGGCGGCGGCACCCCTTACGTTTCTGAGAAAATGCACCGCACCCCACGATGTTCCACGTGGAACACGAAGAAGGGGATAGGGAGTGTTCCACGTGGAACATTTGAGCCTTCCCATAGCTCCTAATGTAAGGCGCGCTTATTGAAGTGAAAGAAAGTGACTTTCTTTCATCAAATGGGCAGGGGCGCCAAATCCTAGCCACTGGTGTTCCACGTGGAACATTCCACATAGAGCTTATGCTGAGTGCCACTACTCGCAGAAAGTGACTTTCCGCCGCGACGGAATGACCAACACTCAACGCCGCATCACTGGTAGGGGGCAGGGGGACAGAGCTGGGCCTCTAAAACTGTTCCACGTGGAACAGAAGAGCAATGCCCCCGTCAGTGGTCACGTTCCACGTGGAACAACCACTCCACGGCTCCACGGTTCTTCTTTCGAGCGACGCCCACCGATAGGAACCTTCCCAGAGCGAAGAGGTGCAACGATAAACGGAGAGGAGGGAACAACACCACCGCTATAACGAACGAGCCCGAACGACACCCCCTGGGCCCCATCTAATCCCGATCCCTTAGCCATTATAGAAGACGCTCGACCATGCTTCGAAGGACATCCTGTGCGCGCAGGCCGTGCACGGCACAAAGAGGGCAGGGTGCTCGGATCCTACCAAGGAGGCGCCACCAAGCTACCGCCGCCACAAGCAGCCTCTCGAGGCATCCCTACGGACCTTTTCCCCAGATTTCCCACTCTGCAGAGACCATCGGCCCTACCGAGCCTCGCCATCTGCCTTCACCACGCCACCACTATCCGCCCGATATGGCACACATAGACTAGAGAAGCGCTTACATTGACTTCAATGTAACCGCAAACATCCTACTACCCCGCGAGCCGAGAACTCCGAAGAACCCGACGAATCGACCCGTATCTGATTAAGCGATTCGTACCAGCTCACCGAGAGCGCGCCCACTCAGGCTCCGCCCTCGCAACAAGGGACCAACCGCCTACTCCTAAGAGGGGCGCCAACGCTAGGCGAGTGAGCCACGAGGGCCCCTGTGAAACAGCTCGAGTCTCAACTTCCCAAACAGGGTGACCCACAAATATTCCACATGTGCACTTCCTGTGAGTAACGTAGATAGAAGCATGAATTCATGTTGCATTCCTTCAACAACCCCACAGCAGCACCCAGAATCCAGAGCTAGAGGGGCAGGGAAGGTGGCTAACACGCCGAGACCTCGAAGCTGGCAAGCCATATGACCATGCCGCCCAATCCCGCGTTCTATCTGACAGAACGCCCAGAGGGCTTAGCCCATATCAGCGATACGAGGGTCATTCCGCTCTGGCTACTCAGTCATCAAGAGACACGACTCAATCAATGGATCGATATCACCGTCCAACACCGAATTAACGTCGGAGGTTTCGTAGCTACTTCGCAAATCCTTCACCAATTGGTAGGGCTGCATCACGTAATTTCGCACCTGGCTTCCGAAGTCTATCTTCTTCCGCACACCCTTAATTTGATCCATCTTCGCTTGCTGCTGCGCCTGCTCGCGCTCGAACAATTTCGACTTCAGAATCTTTAAGGCGCGCGCTTTGTTCTTGTGCTGGGACCGTTCACTCTGACAAGCCACTATGATTCCGGAGGGAATGTGCGTTAAACGCACGGCGGAGTCAGTTTTATTAACGTGCTGGCCGCCCGCGCCAGAGGAGCGATAGGTATCGATACGAAGGTCCGCCTCGTTTACCGTCACGTCGACCTCCTCTTCGATATCAGGTGTAACGCTCACCGATGCAAAGGAGGTGTGCCGCCGAGCATTCGAGTCAAACGGCGAGATACGAACAAGTCGGTGCACTCCAGACTCATTTCGAAGGTTCCCATACACGTAGGTCCCAGAGATCAGAAGCGTGGCGTTCTTGATACCAGCCCCTTCACCCGGCTGGTAATCCATAACCTCAATACCATACCGCTTTTTCTCGGCCCACCGCATATACATGCGGAGAAGCATGTCAGCCCAATCCTGCGACTCGGTCCCTCCGGCACCAGAGTTAATCTCGATGATGGCATTCTGACTATCGAATTCTCCATTCATCTTGCATTTAAATTCCAGCTCCCCAACCCCCTGGGCTAACTCATCAACGAGTCTTCCGGCCTCGGACAGGAACTCAGGGTCATTTGCCTCTCGAGCGAGTTCAAGAGCGGTCTCGGTATCCGCTTTAAGGGTGTCGAGCTTCTTGAAGTGCTGCAGGGTCGCAACGCTCTGGGCGCGCTCCCTCATCAGAGATTTGGCTTGCGCGCCATCACTCCAGATATCCCCGTCCTGGGATTGTCGCTCTAATTCTTCTACTTTGGTCGTCAGATTTGGGATGTCAAAGAAACTCCCTAAGGACTTCTACGCGTTCCGCGAGCCCTTGAAGTTTGTACTTAATCTCTGATGGATCAAACTGCTGTATCATAGTTAAGCCGTATACGTTGGCGTCCTCAATTCGTCAATTGGGTAGTGAGCGGGCCCGGCACGCAGCGGCAAGCCCCTTAAACCTACCTCACGACGAGCCTGCTGCGGATGTAGCGCTCTCTTCGGCGCATCCGCTGGGCATCTGCAGCCGGCACCTTCTCGTGATCATATCCGCAGAGGTGCAGCACACCGTGCACCACCAGCCGCGCTAGCTCCTCCCGCTTGGTAACACCGAACTCCTTAGCCTGTTTGAGCGTAGTTTCGGTGGAGATAACGAGGTCTCCAAGGTAGGGGCCAGGAGCATCAACCCTTCGCCGTGAACGGCCGGATATCTCCTTAGGATGAAACTGAGGGAAGGAGAGAACATCGGTCGCCTTATCCTTGTTTCGATATTCCTTGTTGAGCACCTGAATTCGGGCATCATCGGTCAGTGCAAGGTGAATCTCACACACCTCCGGAATAGCGATGTCGGATTCCACGTGGTGAAGCACCTGTGTAAGGAGCTTCTTAATCCACGACGAGGGGATGCCGAGCTTTCGACTCTCGACCGAGAGATGGATCTTCCAAGTACGTTTATCGGAGGAGGCGTTCTTTCGCTGGATTGCTGGCACTATTCGACCCCTAGTCTCTTAAGATTATCTCGCCCCTTAGCTCCTCGGGCGGCGTCGGAGATTGATCCCTCCTCAGCGCCGTGGTCAGAGTATGAGCTCCCACTCTTATCTGCGGGCTCAGAGTAGGCGATTCGTTGATGATAGATACCGCTGAGGACTCTCGTAAAGCACTTCGCGATCACGTGAAGGTCTCGCAAGGTAAGGTCGCACTCGTTAAGCTCTCCACTCGCAAAAACCTTATTGATCATCTTTTGAACGAGTCCTTGAATACGATCGAAGGATGGCTCACTCAAGGTCCGGCTTGCTGCCTCGATACCATCAGCAAGCATGAGCACACCAGCTTCACGAGTTTGAGGCTTAGGTCCCGGATAGGAAAACGAAGCTCTATCCACTGAGTCTGGATCGTTACCGGACTCTTCTGCCTCCTTACGAGCCTTATCGTAGAAGTACTCGATCATCGAGGTGCCATGATGTTGCCCGATGAGGTCCTCAATGACCTGAGGCAGCCTGTGCTTACGCGAGAGCTCAACTCCCTCCTTCACGTGAGCGCGAATAATTAACGCTGACATCGAAGGACTCAATTTATCGTGTCGATTGTCCCCGGGGGTCTGATTCTCCACGAAGTAGAGGGGCTTCGCGATCTTGCCAATATCATGAAAATAAGCGCCCACCCGACACACAACGGGATTCGCTCCAATAGCGTCAGCCGCTGACTCTACCATCATCCCAATCACCATCGAATGGTTCCACGTGCCCGGTGCCTGAACGCTCAGCTCCTTTAATAAGGGATGGTCCAAAGTAGCCATCTCAATCAGTCGCATATCCGAGGCGTATCCACTCAGGTATTCCACAACGGGGGTGAGCCCAACGGCTATAATTGCACTCAAACCACCACTCACAAGACACCCTAAAATCCTAACAGTGGCATCTAGCGTACCGGTGGGTGGAACGATAAGGAGCGAAATGACGGCAAAGGGGAGGGAAGCGACGCTTATCTTGACCGCGGCCCGCAGATACGCTGAGCGCGAACGTACGCGCACAAACTCAACACACGCTACGATTGAGGTTGTAAGAATTAATCCTGCCGTAATCCCGGGGGCAGGGGCGTAGGTTCCCATGATAATTGTCTCGAAGATCGCAACGATTAACCCCAGATGAAGCCCCAGAATTGATCGGACGATAAGAATGGGAAGAGCGAAAGGCATGCAGAGAGCGAGCGACTCCATCGAAACGCCCCTCCACATGTCGTGCATGTTTCCATAACTGATCAACGCGAAGGAGATAATGTTTCCAAAGCTCACCACCATCACAGAGCTCAGGAGCAGCGCGTATATCAAAAGGTCACTTTTCACCTCTCGTTGCCGATATGACGAGAGCGCGTGTAGTGCCGCAATATGCACCCCACATATGGTTAGGATAACCGCCAGTCCACGAACTAAACGAACGGTGACGGGGAGGTCCGCACCCTGAGCACCGAGACACAGCTCGGCGGCCACAACAACGGCAGCCTGGCAACACCCCACGACGAGGAAGCGCCAACGCCCCTCTGTCAGAAGGCTGCTATTCTTCGTCCCGGTCATACGCCTGAATAATACGGGACACGAGGGGATGCCGTACGACATCCTCGTCGGTGAAGTGCACGATCGACACCCCGTCGGTGTTGTTTAAAATCTTGAGTCCGTGCGTAAGGCCTGACACCATTCCTCGTGGAAGGTCGATCTGCGTCGGGTCGCCCGTGACCACACAGGTCGAGCCAAACCCGAGCCGCGTCAAGAACATCTTCATCTGAACAGGTGTTGTATTCTGCGCCTCATCAAGGATAACAAACGCGTTAGAGAGCGTGCGCCCACGCATGAAAGCTAGGGGAGCTACTTCCACCACACCTTTCTCAACCATCTCCTTCGCGCGGTCCACATCCACCATATCGTAGAGAGCGTCATAGAGTGGTCGTAGGTAAGGATTCACCTTTTCTGCCATATCTCCCGGTAAGAATCCGAGCTTCTCACCCGCTTCAACAGCGGGACGGCAGAGCACAATTCGCTTGACCTCTTTATTAACTAAGGCCGATACAGCCATAGCCATCGCGAGATAGGTCTTTCCAGTTCCAGCTGGTCCAACACCGAACACAACGCTGTGGTTCTTAATCTCCTCGATGTAGGTCTTCTGCTTAAAGGTCTTCGGTACGATCTTCGTGCGCTTTCCGGATGTCCGAATCTGATCGCGAAAGAGCTCCGAGAGCTGCAGACGCTGATTACCGGAGAGCATCTTTATCGCCCGCTCAACATCACCTTTAAAAACAACCTCTCCCTGCTCGATCAATCCACGGAGCTGCGTGAGGAGCGAATGCCCCAGCTCGACGTCGGTATCTTGACCAACCAGGACGAGCCCCTCCGGAGATCGCCCGATCTTTAAACCAAGCTCCCGTTCGATCGTTTTAAGATTTTCGTCTTTGTCGCCAACTAATGATTGAAGAACGCTCGCGTCTGGGAAGTGAACATCCATCTCTTTAAGCGCGCCTTTCGGATCTCCTGCTCGTCGTCCGTATCCCGTCATTTGGTATTTCTTTGTTACGACACCACTACACTACACGTCACAGCCGGCCTCTTGAAGATGATGCGCTCAATCTCTGTTCAACAGAGTTCGCTCACTTCATCTCTCTCACATACCCCGTTGGGAGCAAAAGACCAACCCACTCTTATAGAACCCTGCGTCGTCCCAAGGATACCACATCCCCGCCTATGCCCACCCAAGAAAATCTACGTAGTCCAATGATTTAGCTCTCTTGGATGGCTCTTTCCCCACTCAATGAGGCTCAACCTCTATCTGCGACCCCTTAAAACGCAGGACCTGGTAGTCGAAGTCAAGGTGACGGTCTCCTTCTTCGTTCACCTCATGAAGCCCGACGATAGCGAACGGCTTGTCTGTGGTACCGGTTACCAAGAGAGCGGCGTCGTGGAATACCGCGGCCGACACCACATGATCCGACCTTCCGTGACGATCGGTATAGCTCCTTATAAATTCTGGAGAGAGCCGAGGTGCTGTAAACCAAACACCCTCAAAAGCTCCTGCCGCGCTCTCAATATCAGCCGACGCCTCAATGAAATTGCACCCAATCAGAGGGATATCAACACGAAGAGAACGAAGCTGTCGCGCAAAGCGTCCATTCAATCCCGCCGCAAGACACACACCTATCGCGTCAAAGCCACCCGCCTTCGCTTTCAGGATTGAGGCTTGAAAACTATCTGGATTGGTCGAGAAATCCTCCCATATACTATCCGGGAATTCGTCCGTCAGCGCGCGAGCCCATTCAGTGGTGTAGGTATGCGTTGAGGTGAAGAGCGCGAGTTTCTTATATCCCCGCCGCTTTATCTCGCCCGCCATGAAGGAGAAATCCTTCGCGTTTGAGGTCCACAGTCTAAGAGCGTACGGATTATCCGCGAACTTAACACCTGACGCCCACGCAAGGAGCGGGATTTTATGTTTCAACGCTATCGGCGCGATAGCCTGCGCGGTGACAGTATCACCCACGAGAACGCCTGAGATCTTGTCCACCTCAACTAATTTGCGAAACGCGGAGACGCTCCGGGCGGGAAGAAACCCATCATCTTCGTAGATGAACGTAGCCTTTGAACCAACATCGGCCAGCTCAATACCCCGTCGATATGCCTGACCGTAGGCGCCCCAATCCCCCGTATAGCTCGCGAGAACACCAACCTTTTGCTGAGCTGCCACCGGTGAGCAGAGGAATACAAAGATACATGACGAGAGAAGTGCTCGCTTTACCGAGGGCATGCGTCCGAACATGGAATTCTCCATTTTGCCGCAGGAGAGCAAGGCCGGCACTGCCCCTGCGTGGTCCAAGGCATGGTAGCCATGCTCCGCCAGAAAAGCGAGCCACGCCCAACCAGCAAGCTGATTTTTAAACTTACCACGTGAACGTGCTCTTAAACGTGAACGTGAACGTGAACGAACCCGATTAATCCCACGACTTTTCGGGTACGTTTACGTTCACGCGCACGACCACGTTTACGTCTGAAAATAGGTGGACTTATCTCTCCTCGGCGTTCTTCAACAGGTATCTACCGAAAAATCGGATACCCCTCCGGCGCCGGCAATCCAAGCACCGCCCTTCGCACGAGATCGAGCGCGACGTACGATGCGTAACTACGGACGTTCTGACGCTCGCTTACGTAGAGACACTTCATCTCAAAGGAGCGAGACTCTGAGGAGATCCCCACAAAGAAAGTTCCAACCGGCTTAGCCTCTGAACCGCCGTCCGGCCCAGCAACACCGCTAATGGAGACACCGAAGGAGGTTTTAAACTTCGCTCGAACGTTCTTCGCCAACTCACGTACCGTCTCTGCGCTTACCGCGCCGGTTGTTTCAAGAGTTTCGTGCGAGACGCCAACGATCCGTTCCTTGATATCGTTACTGTAGGCGACAACGCCCCCGTGAAAGACAGCGGACGAGCCCGGTGTGCGCGTCAAGATCTCTGAAACCATCCCTCCAGTGCATGACTCGGCGGTTGCTACCGTGAGCCCCTTAGAGATGAGCAATTGTTGAAGTGAGGTGATGAAGCTCTCCGCGGGATTCTCTGTGAAGATCGTATCTCGTTGAAGCGCATCCTTCACGGAAGCCACATGTGGCGCAAGGTCAAAGCTCTTCGGAGCTTTAAGAACAACGTGCACCTCAGGAAACGCTGCTCGGTAGGAAACCGTTATCTCTTGTGGAAGCTTAAGCCCTTCAATCAAACGTCCAACCGTGGACTCAGGCAATCCAAAGGTCTTCATCGTCGCGCGTTGAATCGGCTCAACGCCTCCACATCTCGCCTCAATCATCGGCAACACCGTGTCGAGGAACATAGGCTTGAATTCACGGGGAACACCCGAGAGTGACACAACGGTCGGACCGCCATCCCGTGTCATCGCGAATCCGGGAGCGGTGCCGTTCGCGTTCGGAACCATCGTCGCACCGATCGGCAGAAGGGTTTGCCTTCTATTCTGCGAATCCAAAACACGCCCACGCTTCGCGAAGAAGCCCTCGAGGTGCGCGACCGCGTCAGGGTGCTCCGAAAGCCCAACACCAAAGAAAGCGGCGACCATATCACGGGTAAGATCATCGCTTGTTGGGCCAAGCCCTCCTGAGGTGATGATGAAATCGCTTACCGTTGAAAGATCTCGCAATCCCTGAACGAGCTCACTCATATCGTCATCGACGACAAGGACACGTTTAAGTTTTAAACCTCGCTCTGAAAGCTCTTTAGCGACAAAATTTGAATTGGTATCAACGACCCGGCCATCAAGAAGTTCAGAGCCAGTTGCCAGGATTGAAACCGAACGCATTATGCCTTCTTCTTTGCGTTTGATCTCACAGACGCCACGTTAACAGCCGCGTGAGTTTTCTTCAGATCTTCGATCATCGCGATAACAGCCGCTGGTGGACGAATCTCTGATGGCGAATCCATGATCTTCGCCTTCATTGGGTCGACGTATTTGCCCTTATCGAAGAGGCCGAAGTGGAGATGAACACCGCTTGCAAGTCCCGTACGCCCAACCGTTCCGATCACATCACCACGACCAATACGAGCGCCCTTGCGAACGTTCTTTCCTATTGAATTGAGGTGCATGTACTCAGTTGTGTAGCGATCGTTGTGCTTGATGCGAACAACATTCCCTGTACTTGAGCCGTAGCCAGCCTGTACCACCACACCATCACCTACCGTTCGAACGGGCGTACCGAGCGGAGCGGCGAAATCAACACCGTTGTGTGGCCGAGAGATCTTTAGAACTGGGTGGAAACGGGAGAACGCGAACATCGAGGAGATACGGCTATACTTGAGGGGATAGCGAAGAAACGCCTTGGTTGGCATCGATCCCTTCTCGTCGAAGTAGCGAACGGTGCCATCCTTTGAGACATCTCGCACAACCGCGAGCATCTTTCCACTTAACTGAATCGAAGCGGCCTTAATCACACCGGGAGCAAGTCGCTCACCATCCTCAGAGACACGGTCTTCGTAAATCACCGTGAAGGAATCGCCCGGTTGAATGTCCTTGGTGAACTCAACGCGATTAGAGAAGAGGTCAACGAAATCATCCACGAGGGAGAAGGGGATCTCTAACCCGGTCGCCGAATCACCGAGGGAGGAAACAATAGTGCCGGTAACTCGACGCTCTTTGCTGATAACTTTAAGTTTATCGACCTTTACCGCGTAGCTACCGTGATCATCACGAGTAAGAATAACGGTTGCGTTCTCACCCTGCTTCTTTCGAACCTCTATGACTTCGCCGTTGAGTTGCGTAACCGCAAGCTCCTCTCCAACTCGAAGAGATCCAGCGTTCACACCGGAGTCCTTCAACGCGTCGAGCACCGCGGTAACATCATCAACATCTCCACCGATCTCCCTCCACAACGAATTGAAGGTGGCGCCTTTCCTTACAGCGTGCTGGAAGGAACGAACGATCGGTTGTTGAGGGGGTGGCGGAGCTATCTCCGCTGGTTGTTCATGAAGGGAGTCCGCAAGTTGGTGAATGGGGCTCTCTTCGTCGTGCAGAAGCTCTCTAGATAGCTCACCCGTTCCGGCCCGGCCGAAAAGGATCTCATGGGGTAGAACCCCTTTTGTGAGGAGAGCGGCACCGGCGACTACGATGGTAGCGCGCGCGGCCCAGATGTACTTCTTCATGCAGACCGGACTTTACTTGCATATGAGGCTGCTCACAACCCCTGCAACCCCATCTATCTCCCTCAAACAATGGATAATCTTGAGTCCGGCTGGAGAAAAGGCAACGGCGCACGTACCCCGACTCCACAACACCGGGTATACTAAACGACGTATGACGATAATCGGCGTGGACGTAGGAACGGTTCGAGTGGGTGTGGCGACGGCCGATCCCACCGTCCGCATCCCATTCCCGGTGGCTATTTGGCCCCGAGCTCAATACGAAGCCGAAAAGAACATCCTTAAACTTATCGAAGAGCGCAAAGGATCCCTCTTGGTCGTTGGCCTGCCCCTGGATGAGGATGGCAACCGAACCGATATCTGTGAAAACATCGATGCCTTCGTTCGTCGTCTTGCCAAACGCACCCCCATCAAGATTGTATATATAGATGAAGCATTCTCCTCCGTTGAGGCGTCTGAAAAGTTGTCGCAAGCAGCGAGCTCAGTTCACCGAGTGGACGCCGCCGCGGCATGCCTCATCCTTCAGCGATACTTCGACCTAAACCATTGAATCGAGACGCTTTTAGAGACTCCCTATGCGAAAGTTAGCTGTCATTGCGGTCTACCTGGCGATTCCGATAGCTGCAGCGGTCGCAAGCTTTAAGGCGGCGGAGTACTACTTCCTAGCCCCCCTTGACCCGACTAACACAGCAACCTCGATCTTTGAGGTTGCCCCAGACAAGAACTTCCGCGAGGTCGCGGCAAACCTGGAAGTGAATAACTACATCAAGCACCGCTACGCGATTCGCCTCCTGGCGAAACTTCAAAAGAAGGACACCCTCGTGATGGCGGGGGAGTACGAATTCTCCCCCTCGATGAACCCTCAACAGATCCTCGACGCGATGGTCGAGGGGAAGATGATCCTCCGTACGATAACGCTCAAGGAGGGGGTAACGCTCCGCGAGATAGGCCCGATCCTTGAAGAGAGCGGAGTCACCCAGAAAGCTCTCTTTGACCAGGCGTTACAAGATCCAAAACTCCTTGAAGAGCTCAAGGTTCCAGCTTCAAGTTTTGAAGGGTATCTCTTCCCTGAAACCTACCGCATTCAACGTAACACCCCTCCGCGTAAAGTGATCCAAACGCTTCGTAATCAGCTCGAGAGTAGGTGGCTTGAGGAGTGGAACATGAGACTGCTGGAGCTCCAAATGACAAAGCATCAGGTGCTTACCCTCGCGTCGATTATTGAAAAGGAGTCTGGCAACGCCGAGGAACAACCTATTGTAGCTTCTGTCTTTCACAATAGATTGAATAAGGGGATGAGGCTTCAGTCCGACCCAACAGTGATCTACGGAATCCGCGACTTTAACGGCAACATAACAAAGGTCGACCTCCAAACAGCGACCCCGTACAACACCTACATCATCCCAGGGCTCCCTCCAGGACCGATAGCCAGCCCAGGACTCTCGGCAATCAAAGCGGCGCTCTATCCCGCCGAGACGAACTACTTCTATTTTGTAGGCAACGGCAAGGGGAAGCACATCTTCTCAGAGACCCTTGATGAACATAATCAGGCGGTCAACGTCTTTCAGCGAGGTAATGGATCTGCGGAATCAGTGAACGAAACCGCGGCCGAAACAGTTGCGCCTCAAGAGACACCGCTCTCTGAGCCGCAAACATAAAGCGCATCGAAGATGTCGAAGGACCTTCACTCCCTAATTGAGGCGGTTCGTTCACGAGAAGCGCGACGACGGCGCGCCGCCGTGGCCATCAATGCGGGGTTGTGCCTCTCATTCCTTACGGTTCCGTGGGTACTACTTCAACACTATCCATCGTGGCTTCTCCTCGCATGGCTACCGCCACTGCTGGTGGCTGCGATCTATATCTCCCGGTCAGAGTACCGATCGATTCAGGTCACCAAAGAGGAGGCCTCGGAGATCGTCGACGCGGTGTTACAAACCAAGGAACGAGTTCGCACCTTCTCCCTCCTCTCTCAGTCAGCAGCGGCCCCCGATATCATCAGAAGTGAGTTTATCGCCGATCAAATACGCGAGTACATTCCCCCGCACTGTACCCCTCAGAATCTCTTAGATGTCCGTCTCACCAAGCCACAGAGGTGGACCGTCGCCGCTACGCTCACTGCCGCACTGATTGCGGGAACCCTTCTCCTCCTTCGTCCCATGACTCCACTCGAGAACGTTGCCGCGACCCTTCAAGCTATCGTAGACGCCCATCCTGAACTCCCCGAACAGGTTAAGGTCGCGGCCCAAGAGAGCATTCAAAATCTCGGAGCATCAGACCTCGCTGCCGCTCAAGAGTCACTTCAAAAAACTCAAACTGAGATTACCAAAGCGCTCTCAGCGAGCGTGAAACCTCAAAAGGACGAGCGCACCATCCAACAATCAGACGAGCAGCACCAAACTCAAAAGGAAGCGCCATCCCAACCTGAACCTCGCAAAGAGGAGAAGGAGCTCGACACGCAGCAGAAACAGAAGAAGCAGGAACAAGAGAAACAAAACGAAAAGCAAAAGGACCAACAGCAGCAATCGCCAAAGGAGCAGTCCGAGGAGAATAAGCAGGAGGGGGACAACAAAACCTCCGACCAGCAGAACAACGAAGAGCAACAACAGAAAGAGAAGCAGCCATCAAAGGACTCTCAAGAAAAATCTGAAGCTGGCGCGTCGGAAAAGGGAGCCCAAAATCAGGAGCAAAAGGGGGAATCCAAACAAGAGCAGGACTCTAAGAAGGACGGCAAATCCAAGAGCGGCCAGTCGAACAAATCCGAAGACGGTGACGGCGAGGGCTCTGGCCAAGGTGAGGGAGCGAGTGGCTCTGGTGCTGGCAATCAGGGCGATAACAAAGAGAAGAACCAAAACTCGCAAGGCTCCTCTGGTGACGCAAAAGACGGACAGGGGACGGGCGAGGGGAATTCACAAGGTTCAAAAGGTGGTGAGCAGGGACAACCGCAATCGGGCTCAGCTCAGGAAGGTCAGCAACAAGGAAACACCCCAGGCGCAGCCGGTCTCGAACAGCTCAAAGATGCCGTAGCCCAAGCGGAGCAAGCTGTTCAGCAGGAGCAACAAGAGCAGCAGAAGGAAGAGCAAGAGGGGAAGGGAGGCCAAGAGGGCAGGGGTCAGGGCGATAAAGAGAGCGAATCCGGTAAAGAGTCTCAGGGTAAGGACGATCAGAAGAAAAACGGTGAAGGTAAAGATTCAAAAGGTAAGGAGACTCAGAGCAACAGTGACAAAGGCGACAAGCCCAAAGGTCAGCAACAGGGCTCTGGTGATTCAAAGGAGAAGCAAGACAAAAAGAGCGATTCTCAGGGCAAGCAGGGCGACGGCGAAAAGGGCACACCTGAAAAGAACTCCGCCGACAAAAAGTCTGAGAAGGAAGCCAAAGATGAGGGCGAGGCCGGAAATTCAGGCAGCGCCAAAAAGCAGGAGCAACAACAAAAGCCTGCCGAGAAGCGCGACTCTAAGGACGGGCAATCAGATGGGGTAGGGGACCGATCGGCGATGCCTGACCGCTCAGCACAAGCCGTCAACGACGAGCCCCCTACAGAGGGCGCTGGGGGCGATATGCCGAACATCCCGCTCACCGGGGAGGAATCAAAGGTAGAAGGGAAGGACGAAGCGCTCGATTCCCGCTTTACCGGCGCTGACACAACCCTCGAAGAGAACACATCACCCGCTCAAGCGAAGACCTCGCTCGACGATGTGCTCCTCGCCAAGCCTCAAGGCTCTACACACAAGGGCAGACAACCTATCCCCCTTGAGTACAGAGAGATCATGGAATAGTTCCGTTGCGACACCGCCGAAAAGAAAGGAAACTGTACCCCTATGGAAAACCTCGACCTTCGCGACACCGCCGCGCTCAGCCAAGCCGTTAATGACTTTCAAAACACCTTCACCGAACTTGAGCGAGAGGTGGGGAAGGTTATCGTCGGTATGCAGGGCGTTGTGCGAAGCACCCTTGCTGCTATCTGCGCTCGGGGGCACGTTCTTCTTGAGGGGGCACCCGGTCTTGGAAAGACCTCCCTTGTGAAGGCTATCTCAACAACTCTCGGTTTAAGTTTTAAACGTGTGCAGTTTACCCCCGACCTTATGCCCTCCGACATCACCGGCACGCAGGTTCTTACCGAGGAGCCAGGCGAGGGGCGACGCTTCGTTTTTAAAGAGGGGCCGATCTTCGCGAACATCGTCCTCGCGGATGAGATAAATCGGGCCACCCCTAAGACGCAATCAGCACTCCTTGAGGCGATGGAGGAGCGACAGGTCACCGTACTCAATCAGACCTACAAGTTGCCACAACCGTTCTTTGTGCTCGCGACCCAAAACCCCATTGAGGTTGAGGGAACGTATCCACTCCCTGAGGCGCAGCTCGATCGATTCCTTGTAAAGATACTCGTTCCATCGCCGTCCTCCGCTGAATTAAAAGAGATTCTTTCTCGCACAACCGGCACCGTCACAGCTCCTATTAAGCCACTCTTCTCGGAAGCCGAAGCACCTCGACGCCTCGAAGCGATGCAGAGCCTCGTGCGCCACGTTGTCGTATCGGATCCAATCCAAGAGGTAATCGTGCGCCTTATCGCCGCGCTCACACCGAACTCCCCTTTTGCGACACCGAATGCCAAGCGATACATCCGCTTCGGTCCAGGTCCTCGTGGCGCGCAATCGCTCGTGATGAGCGCGAAGGTCGCTGCACTCCTTGATAAGCGAATTAACCTGGCGTTCGAGGACATTCAAAACGCAATCACAGCAACCCTTCGACACCGACTCATCCTTAACTTCCAAGCGGAGGCTGATGGCGTAACCTCTGATGATCTTATCGAGGAGGTTCGTTCGGCTAAGTAGAGTAGGGTAGGGACCACTCATGGCATTAGACGCGCGCACCTTGCGACTCCTCGACACCTTCGCGCTCCGCACGCGACGGTCTTTCTATGGCGCGCGCCAAGGAACGCACCGCTCCCAACGTCGTGGTCACGGTGTTGAGTTCGCTGAATATCGTTCATACGAACTCGGAGATAATCCTCGCTACATCGACTGGAACCTCTATGCGCGAAGCGATAAGATCTACGTAAAGCGCTACCTTGAAGAGGAGACGGTGAGCGTCTTTATGGTTATTGATGGTTCTCGCTCACTCACGCATCCAGCACTTCAACTCAAATGGCACGCTGCGGCGAACCTCACAACCTGCGCCTCATACATCGCGCTTGCGAGTCACGACCCTGTAACAGTGTCGGTACTCGGAGGACATCAGAGCCCGCAATTTTGGGGGCCTCGGTCGTTCGCTCCCCTTGGCGCGTTTCTTGATTCTGAAGGGAAGCACCTCATCGAAGGTGCTCCAGCAAAGATAGATATCGTCGAAGCGGCTCGAATCGCCGCAACCCGAGTGAGGTTCCCCGGCATCTGCGTCGTCATCTCAGATTTTCTCTACCCGCTTGAGGAGGTCGTTACCATGCTCTCTTCGTTTCGCTCCCGAAACATGGAGATACACGCGGTACAGATGCTCGGAGCGCAAGATATTGATCCTAACCCAGCAAGTGGCGGAAGTACCCTTGTCGATAGCGAAACGGGGGAAGAGATCGGACTCTCCCTCGATCCATCTGCGCGCGAGCACTACGCGAGGAAGCTCAAGGAACACACCGAGGCGATCCGCCAACACTGCCTCAGCGCTCAGATCCATTTTGTACCAGCGGTCGCTCGTGAGCCCCTCGCTGAGAACTCTATCTCTATCCTAAGCGAAATGGGGCTCTTCGTATGATCTCCATCTTTGGCACCACCATCACGGCAGCGTCGCCGTGGCTGCTCCTCGGAATTCCGTGCGCATTAGGCTTTCTTGTATACATCTTTCGAGTGCGAGGAACCGCACAGCAAGCGGTGGTGTCCTCGCTGCTCTTTTTGAAGGAGCTCCCTCGCCGACCCGTGGGGCGCAAAACCTTCGTGCCCCCACTGCAGTTTTGGCTTGAGCTCGCGATCCTTACCCTTCTACTGCTCGCAGTTTCAGGTCTCTACCTCGCTCGCTCAGGAAAGCATGTCGCTGTCGTCGTTGACTCTTCACTCAGTATGGGAGCGCTCTACGGCTCCGGCGGTACCCGCCTTGAGCAAGCAAAACGTATCGCGACGCTCGATATTCAACGCGCTCCAAGCTCTACAACCTATACCGTATTCTCCTCTACCAAGGACCTCACGCCGCTTTCGCAACCTCATGAGTCTGCAACAGAAGCTCTCACCACGGTCCAAGGCGCGCAACAATCGCACCGTGCTGACGTGCTGCAGCAGCACCTCGCCTCCCTTGTCGGAGACACACAGTACGACGCGGTGTGGGTGTACACGGACCGGGAGCTTCAAAACTATCAACCCTCTCAACGACTCGTTGTCAATCAGCTCCCTATCGACCCTTCCACCTCCACGAACGCGTGGATACAAGGGATTCACGTTGAGAGCAGTGGCACACTCACGGTAAAGGTCGGATACGGAGGAGCGTCTCCAAAGGACGCCGTTCTTGATGGTGAGTGCTTCGACGGACCTTCCGCATCCCTAGCGAAACTACCAGCACAAACACTTCGCTTAGCTCCACACGCAGCAACGACAGCGCCCCTTACGCCCTCACGCACGAATTGGGGCTATTGCCGAGTGCATATCAAACTTCAAGATTCATCTCTCTTTGACGCGCTTCCCCTCGACAATGAGGGATGGATTGCCAATGAACCAACAGAGCCTTCCGTGAATCTTGTTAGCTCACTCTCCGCGGAGCAGCTCGGGCTCACCAAGGTGAAAACCATTACGGTCTCAACGGAGACACAAAAAGATTCCTCTCAGAAGCTGCCAACCATCTACCACCGAACGGTGCCACAAACCGTTCCAACGACATCATCCCTCGTTGTCTTTCCGCCAGTTGGCGCTCTGCCGTGGGGAGGAACTGTCGAGACGCAAGGAGCGCAGGGTCGAGAGGTCACTCGATGGGACGCCTCTCATCCCGTTCTTCAGTATGTGAATCCATCCCTCGTTACGTTTCCTGAAGTACGCCCCTTGGAATGTCCTCCCTCAGCTACACCGATACTCTTCTCAACCGGTGGTCCTATCGCCTGCGCCGGAGAGGAGAAGGGGGCTCGCTACCTCATCACCGGATTTGAACTCTTCCCCTTCGAAGGCTCACGAAATCCAACTATCAGCATCTTCACCTTAAACGCCTTCAAGTGGCTCTTTCAAAGCTCCGGTACCACAACAGCCGGGGAGCTCCCCACGCGCCTCTCTCTCCCGGAATCGATCGTCGAGGCTGGGTACATTCACCCAGAGAATCTTAAACTAACTCTCGAAGGCTCAAGTATCGCGCCACCAGCTCCCGGTGTAATCGAGCTTCAAGATGAAGATGGCACCGCGCGGTATCTTGCACTTAACTCCTTCGAGGAGCAGGAGTCCGACCTCTCACGACGCTCCGCCCTCTCGCTGCCGGCACCAGCCCCCCGAGTCTCCACGACATCGAGTCCGACCACTTCTCGCTCGCTCCTATCGGTGTTGTCGCTCGTAGCGCTCCTCGTGATCGGAGCCGACCTCACTCGACGAATCCTTCGCCGTGTCCGTTGGGGTGACGCATGAGCTTTGAATATCCGATTGCGTTCTTGGCTCTCATCCCCTTCGTTATCGCGATGGGACTCTCGTTGCGCGATCCAAATGGAAGGACTCCTCGAGCTCTCCTTATCGCCACACTTCGGCTTCTTGCGATTACTGCCATCGTCGGCGCTCTTGCTCGCCCCTACCAATCAGACCTCGAGCCTTCACAGGGAGCGATAGCGCTGATTGATACCTCCTCAAGCATGACCGACGCGCAGGGAGAACGCCTTCTATCGGAGGCCAACTCCTTATCCGCGCACATCGGGGCGCCTCTCAAAGTAATCCCCTTTGCGAAGACAGCGGCTACCACTCCTCAATCATCGACAAGTTACTCGACACTTCGCGCTACGGGATCAAACCTCGATCCAACGGCCACAAACATCGAAAGCGCGCTCACGAGCGCTCGTCACGGACGTTCCTCCCTCGTGTTCCTTCTCTCTGATGGCTACGAATCAACAGGACACGCCCTTGCAGCGGTCGGAACCGGCGCTTCGCCTCGGGTATTTCCACTAACTGTCGACGGACCTCGTGATTCCCAGGGAATCTCAATCTCTCAGCTCTTCGCGCCTCAGGTAGTGAAATCACAACAAAGGGCCGAGGTTCGAGTCACCCTTTCCAATCCGGAAGCCACAGACTCCCGTGGCTCATTAACGATCAAGCACGGACCGGCGCAGATTTTTTCAAAGCAGGTCTCCCTCCCTAACTCTGCGGACGTTACCTTTACCGCGCTGAGCGACGCGAGCATTGAGGGGCTTCATCCAATCGTCGCAACGTACACCTGGAACGACGAAACCGGCTCTCATTCGGTATCAAAGACAACGTGGCTCTCAAGCGAGAAGAGGGACAAGGTGCTCCTTCTCTCTGGAGCACCTGAAGATGACCGATACCTTTCCCAAATACTGCGAGGCCAGGCGTATCAACTCCGAAGTGAGATAGCCTCTCAGACAACCTCCGCCGCGCTCGGTGCCCCGAACGACTACCGAACGATAATTTTAAACAACGTAGCCGCGAACGCGATTCCATCTCCATTCTCTGACGCAATCGCACCGTTTGTTAGAAGCGGTGGTGGGCTTATCACAATCGGCGGCGATAGGAGTTACGGCCTCGGCGGATATATAGGCTCTCAATTTGAAACCCTCCTTCCCGTTCGCCTCGTTCCTCCACATCTTGAGAAGAAGCGACTCAACGTTGCTGTCGAGCTCGTGATTGATAAGTCACGAAGCATGGCGATGGACTCTCGCCTTGAGTTCGCCAAGAGCGCTGCGCGTGAAGTATTAAACTCACTGAAAGATGACGACTACATCGGTGTTATCGGGTTCGATGACGTCCCCTTCATCGCGCTCCCCATATCACCCGTTGGAAATGTCCGTGGCTCTGCGATCGAGCGTATTAGCCGCCTCTACCCCACAAAGAAAACGAACCTCTTTCCAGCTCTGGATGAGGCGCGCCGAGGGATGGCACGCATCAACGCGGGACGGAAACACGTTATCGTCCTCACCGACGGCAAGCTCCCCGATCCCGGCCCGTACTACTTCGACCTCGTGAAACAGATGCGCGTGCTCGGCGTCACCGTATCGACCGTTGTCGTCGGTAACGATGCCGATGATGGATTCCTTGCGCAGCTCGCTGAGATCGGTGGTGGGTCTTTTTATCAAACGGTCAATCCAGAGAACCTTCCGAAGATATTCCTCTCTGATGTGAAGGTCGCCTCGAATGAGAAATCTTTAAAAGAGACCCAGGATATACCGGTATCGGTTGGCCCCTCGGGAGTCGTCTCAACCCAGATCTCTGACTTTCCCACACTGCGTGGCTTCGTGGAGACCCTCCAACGAGAGAGTGCTAAGACCGAGCTCGTCGTTACCACAGAGGAGAAGACCTTTCCGCTGCTCGCCTCCTGGCCTGTGGATAAAGGTAAAGTTGTCTCATTCACCTCCGACGCGAACGGACGGTGGTCATCGCTGTGGATGCAGTGGCGCTCCATCAATGAGTTCTGGTCGGATATCGTTGAGTCAACTATCGCGCAGTCCGGTGGCGCTCGCTCGAATGTCGATTTCGAACTTCGCTCGTGGGTAGAGGGTGGCGAGGTAATAGTCGACCTCGCCCTCTTTGACGATATCGGCGGGTCCTCCCTTGCCGGAGAGATAACCCGCCCATCACTAGAGAAGGCTCCACTTTCGTTCTCCTCTGTATCACCAGGGCACTATCAAGCTCGCGTTCCGAAAGCGGCCCCGGGCAAATACGTCGCCACGGTATCAATCGGTAAAGCCACCCTCCCCGATGTGGCATGGCAGATCTCCGATGAAACGTTCTCTGAACGCCCACATTTTAAACCAAATATGCCGCTTCTTCAGCAGATCGCCTCGCGCTCTGGTGGCCTCGTCAACCCAGACAAGGAGGCACTTACCAAGTACCTTCAGATGGCGACCGCAAAGAAGGACCTTTCGCGGGCCTTTGCGTCGCTGGCGCTACTGCTCTTCATACTTGAGCTTTTGGTGCGGGAGTTTGGGAGAGCTATTAAGGTGCGTCGGCGATCAGCTTCGTAGAGCGCCCCCGCTCGACCGCTCTGTCACCTTCCCAACCCGTCGCAAGGGAGGGCGACCATTCCTGGTCGCCGAAATGGCCCATATAGCAAAGATCCCTCGCCTCACGCGACACGGCGGTCAGGAATGACCGCCCTCCCTGCCTGCAAAAACTTTCCTTTAATTTTCCCCAGGGACCGGCTAAAACAACGTCCATGACACAGCCATTTACCATCTACTTCGCCGGTGAGTTGTTTAGTTTAAAGCATCTCCTCGGAAACTCAGTCCTGGCAGAGCAGATTCACCTCGAATCCAACAACCGCTACCGGTGCGTTGTGCCTCAAGACCTTGAGCAGCGAGAAACAGCGCCCATCGCCATTCGAGACCAGGACCTCTTGCATGTCGTATCGTGTGATGTAGGGCTCTTTCACTTCGATGGGCCTGAACTCGACTCAGGAACGGTAGTCGAATTCGTCATCTCGAAGATGCTGGATATCCCCTCGGTTATTATTCGAACGGATTTTCGACTCGGCGGTGACTCAAAACTCGATCCGTGGAACCTCATGTGCTCAGGGTATCCGCGAACGAAGGTGCTTCTTCTAGACGCGATGGCCTCCTATCAACAACAACTGAGGGGGGAGGGCCTCTCTCCGACCAACGCGGCTCACGAAGCGAGTCGAAAATTCGCGTGTGATGTTGTCACCGCGCTTGATGAGGTTCGTGCGATGGCTCCGAAGCTCTCTCCCGAGATGCGCGATACCGTGTACGAGTGGATGCGACATCTGCCCGGAGAAACGTTCGCGAAGGTCCTCACCCAAGGCACTCTCAAGGATATCCTCTCGTCTAAAATCTCCCGAGGACTCCTCTAATGTCCGCGCGACTCGCCGTCATCGGAAGTTTCGTTCAAGACCTCGCCTTCACCGTCGGAAGCTTTCCGGCACCAGGACAAACCATCATCGGCAATTTCTTTACCGGTCCTGGAGGAAAAGGGTCAAATCAAGCGGTGGCGGCACATCGACAAAATATTCCATCTCTCTTTGTCGGATGCGTAGGAGATGACCTCTTTGCTGACGGTTATCGCGAGTGGTGCGCTCGAGAGGGTCTTCCCATTCAGCTCCTCACAGCTCCCGGCACACCTTCTGGAGCGGCATCCATCGTGATAAACGAAAAAGCCGAGAACGCAATCGTCGTAGCTCTTGGGGCAAACGACGCGCTGACATCTGAACACGTGCTGAGCGTACTCGAACGGGAATCACAACTCTCTGTTATTCTCCTGCAGGCAGAAAGCAACCTCAATGCGGCCGAGTCCGCGCTCTCTTACGCTCAGAAGAAGGGCATAACCTCTATCCTCAATCCTGCCCCGATTAATCCCGGCGTGACACCCTCACTTCTCTCCTTGGCGAACTACATCACCCCGAACGAAACTGAATTGAGCTTTCTCCTCGAGCATATCGCGGGCATCACTTGCAACGAGGACCTCCCCAAGCTCTCCGATCAATCGATTCGAGAGGTATGCGACCATCTGCCAAACACATCAGTGCTCATGACCCTCGGAGCTCATGGCTCTATCTTGTACCAACGGGAGGAGCGCCCTCCCGGAATTAGTGGGGTGACGAAAGGCGAGATTCTTCGGACTCCAGCAGTTCATGTGCAACCGATCGATACCACCGGAGCTGGTGACGCGTTTAACGGCGGACTCGCGGCCGGACTCGTGAAATTTAACGGAAATCTCCCTCAAGCTATTCGGTACGCAACCGTTGTCGCCAGTCTCTCAACGGAGAAGATGGGAACAGCGCCCGCCATGCCATATGAGCACGAGGTTTCTAAACACCAATCGTTTTATCTTTACGTATAAAAAGGAAGGACTATGCCGTACATCGGGAGAAAAGATCGAAAGCAGTACCAAGAGGTACTCAACGCGTTGGCCGAGCTTGTACCACAAGATCGGATGCAACGACCTGGCCACATGAACTACATCGTTAGCCTTCTCATCGAAAAGGTATACGGCAAAGAGCTCCGCTATGCCGACCACAACGAGGTTGTTGGCGTCCTTAACTGCATCGCGCTTGAGTTCTATCGTAGAAAGACCGCGCCGTATGAGGATGTGAAGATCGGGGAGGAGGGGGATCTTACGGATTTGTAAACAATTCACCCGGAGGGCCCGTCTCCTGACGGGCCGGAAGGCGCGGTCGCCGTTACGATTCGCGTATTCCGTTGCGATTCAATTCGATAGATCAAACATACCCGGCCCGTAAGGATACGGGCCCTCCGGGTGCCGCACCGACTACCCCAACACCAACTTCGCAAACCGATACACTAACTTCTTCGGCTCATCGAACGAATCGAACTTCACCGTAACGTTGGCGGTGTTGCCACTTCCCTTGACGCTCTCAACACACCCTTTACCGAACGTTGGGTGAATCACCTCAACCCCGGGGGCAAGCTGCTCGAACACCGCGGAGGGCTTCCCATGATATTCCTCAGGAGTTTTTGACTCCTGCTTCATAGCGTCGGCGGGCATCAAGAGATTGCGAATCTGATCGAGTGATACGTTCGTCTTCGATGAGTACGTTGGCTGAGCATCATCACGGGAAGGGTACTTCTTTTTTCGGCGCCACGTGTTCGAGTAATCATCCTCGATACGGGTATCGATATCGTCATCATCGTCAAACGAGAACCGAGGGTACCCCTCAATGAATGATGCGCCCTGTGAACGCTCCGTTCCCACGGCGGTTAAACTCTTCGGATCGATATCCTTAGCGAAGCGGCTCACCACTCGGGCGCCACCAGCGCTTCCCGCGCTTCCACCAGCCGCGAACATACCGCGATTGTGGGCGCGACTAAGATAGAGAACCTTCATCGCTCGAGTAATGCCCACGTAACAGAGCCGTCGCTCCTCTTCGAGTCCAACAACGTCATCGAGGGAACGGTAGTGAGGGAGGAGCCCCTCCTCCATCCCCGCAAGGAAAACCACCGGAAACTCCAATCCCTTTGCAAGGTGAAGGGTCATCAGCGAAACCGTATCGGTCTTTTGATTCGGATCGTTCGCTCCTGCCTCACCCGCCGGCACATCAGCGCTTGAGGTCAGCGAGATACGATCAAGGAAGTCCTTCATGACCTCTTCGGTCGAGGTCTCAGGCCTCTCCATGGTGCGACCGAGCGACTCTAACTCTTGTAAGTTCTCTATTCGGGATTGAGCTGTCGGGTCCTTCATCGCGGCCAAGCGTGGGCCGTACTCAGTCTTCTCGACGATGAATCCGAGGAACTCTCCGAGCTTCATCGTCTGAGCCGCCTGCTTCAGCTCCCCCATTAACTCAACGAACTTCTTTACGTGCTTGTTCGACTGAGCAACCGTAACTGAGGCGTGCAAAAACGGCATCGATGTCTCTCGAGCCTCATCAGCTATAGCCTGGACGGCCTGAGCGCCGATACCGCGAGGTGGAGTATTCACGACCCTCTGAAAAGCCTGATTGTCGGCTGGATTTATGAGGAGCCGCACGTAACCAAGGATGTCCTTAACCTCCTTACGGTCAAAGAACTTTAAACCTCCGAAGATCTTGTACGGAATCTTTCCGCGCACTAGCGATTCCTCAAGCGCTCGAGTTTGCGCGTTCGTTCGATAGAGGATCGCCATCTCAGAGTGCTTATACCCTTGGGTAATGAGCTTACGAATCTCAGAGGTTATGAACTCAGACTCTTGGTTCTCATCGTAGCCGATGAAGGTTCGGATCGGGTCGCCATCGTCTCCCGCAGTCCAGAGCTTCTTTGCCTTACGAGATTTATTCTTCTCGATGACGGCGTGAGCCGCGTTGAGGATAGTGCCGGTCGAGCGATAGTTCTGCTCAAGCTTCACAACTTTAGTGTTCGGATAGTCCTTCTCGAACTCCAGGATGTTGCTGATGGTCGCTCCTCGGAATCCGTAAATCGACTGGTCATCATCACCAACCACGAAGAGATTTCTCCGAGGCTCCGCCAGTAGGCGGATAAACATGTACTGAACCTTGTTTGTGTCCTGAAACTCATCCACCAAGATGTAGTGAAGGGTTCGACGGTAGTAATCCAACACCTCAGGAAACTCCCGCAACACTCGTACGGTGTTAACCAGGAGGTCGCCGAAATCCATCGCGTTGGCCGCAAGCAGGACCTTTTGATAGCGGTCGTACACCTGCGCCTGCAGGTCAGTCTCAATACTGGAGGCCCGCTGACCAGCCTCGGCAGGAAGGATGTAGTTATTCTTAAACTTGTCGATAGCGCGCGAGAAGGTGTCGAGAGGATACCGGTCCTCATTAATGTTGAGGTCCTTCAACACCTGCTTCAGCACCCCCTTCGTATCTTGGTCATCGTAGATAACGAACTGATTGCTATACGAAAGGCGCGACGCGTTGTGACGAAGAATTCTTAAACCTGCTGAGTGGAAGGTAGTTATCCACAGATTTTCCCCATCTGTGCCTAACAGGGAGTGCAACCGTTCGCGCATCTCCTGCGCGGCTTTGTTGGTGAAGGTGACCGCAAGAATACGAGAGGCGAAGACTCCCTGCTCAAGAATTAGCTGAGCTACTCGATGCGTAAGCACACGGGTCTTTCCACTTCCCGCACCAGCGAGAACGAGGATCGGCCCATCTCCATGAACCACTGCCTCCGCTTGAGGGTCGTTGAGCCCCTTGGTCAGGTTAGGTTGTGGTCGGGAAGAATCCTCTGGAGAGAACATCTGAGCTTGTTCGCTAATCATGAAAGGTAGTAGTCCAAATCTTAAACAAAAAAGGGAGATGAAACATCTCCCTCCGGCTACAAAAGCCGACGATACCTCCACAGAGAATCGCTGTACATTGCTCCGTTCGTCTTATCGTAACCGACGAGCTACTTGTTGCCCCTGGAGCGAAACTTTAGGGAGTGAAACTTTAGCGACACCATATACCTCGCCAAGTTGTCCGTGCGGCATCGCCTGACAGAGAAGCTTTGCGATGAAGGCAAGCGTAAGTACAGCGCACACGAAGTCGATTCCCAGTACCAATAAATCGTTACCCATGATGTCCCTCCACAAATCGTTTCTATAGTTTTTCTATAGCAGAGCGCGGCGCCTTTCAAGTCTTTTTCTATATCTAATCGAAATATTAGAATGCCACAGCATTTCGCACCTAAGTTCAGGCGGTTAATCAATAAAACAGGGGTGTATCGGTGCTTTCAAAGGGGCAAACTGCTAGTGTAGCCCCCATGGCGGACTACAATCGTAAAGACCATCTCTACCACAAGGCCAAGGAGGAGGGATTCGAATCCCGCGCTGCCTATAAGCTCATTGAGATTCAGCAAACCTATAAGGTCATTCCTCACGGAGGCCACGTTCTCGACGTCGGCGCCTGGCCAGGAGGATGGACTCAGGTGTCCCTCGATATCGTGGGGCCCAAAGGAGCTGTCACCGCTATCGATCTCGTTCCTATCGAATCTATTGGAGACCCTCGGTGCACGTGTATCACCGGAGATGCTCGTGATTTAGAGGAGATCCTCGGACATCCCGGGCCATGCTTCGATGCTGTAATCTCGGATATGTCACCGAAACTGACCGGCATTAAAGAAGCCGATCAGGCGGGAACGGTGGCATGCGCCGAACTTGCCCTTTATGTTGCGCAGCAACTTTTGAAGAAAGGGGGCAGCTTCGTCGTCAAAGTATTTAAAGGTGGACAAGTAGAGGGGTTTGTCAAATCCGCTAGGCCCATGTTTAATAAGTTGGTCCGGTCTGAGTTAAAGTCGACCCGAGCAACCTCCAACGAGTTCTATGTGATAGGCCTCGGATTTAAAGGCACCAGGTAACAATCGAAGGAAGCATGAACCTCGTCGCAACCACCGAGCGCTTTGGTAACTTCATCATCTCCACAACCGAGCAGTGGGGGCGCTCGTGGATCTTCCTCTATAGAACCCTCGTCGCTCTCATCAAGCCTCCGTATCGACCGTTCCTTTACCTCCAACAGTTGATGATGATCGGCGTAAACTCCACGCTCGTTATCGCGCTTATCGGCCTCTTCACCGGTGCGGTGTTAGCCGTTCAGGGTGAGTATACCCTAGCCAAGTTTGGAGCTACCGCGTATACCGGCCCCGCCGTCGCATTGAGCTTAATTCGAGAGCTTGGACCCGTACTCACCGCGCTCATGCTGATCGGTCGAGCTGGTTCCGCGGTGACCGCGGAGCTTGGCATCATGCGCATCACCGAGCAGGTCGACGCGCTGCGCTCGATGGCTGTCGATCCGATAAAGTACCTCATGGCTCCCCGTCTCGCCGCGGGCCTCATCGCGATGCCCCTCCTCTGCGCTATTTTCAACGTAGTAGGTATCTTCGGTGGCTACTGCGTCGCGGTTGGACTCCTTGGTCTCAGCTCTGGAACGTTCATGAGCGAGATGACCTCAGCTGTCGGTCTCGTCGACGTTAAATCGGGGTTTATTAAATCCGCTGTCTTTGGACTGATCTTTGGATGGGTGAGCTGCTACAAAGGGTACACCTGCGGATTCGGCGCTCAAGGAGTGAACAAAGCGACCACGCAATCAGTGGTAACGGCCTCGGTCGCTGTTCTTATCGTAGACTACTTCCTCACAAGCGTTCTTACCCGCGTGTTCATGGACTAATCGATGATATCGGTTCAGAACGTTTGCAAACGGTTTGGCTCCCAGGTTGTCCTCGACGGCGTGAGCATCGAGATAGAGCCCGGAAAAACGACGACCGTTGTTGGACCGAGCGGAGTAGGGAAGTCAGTACTCTTAAAGCTCATCATGGGCATAATGACACCTGACGCGGGCGAGATTTACATCGGTGGCGACAACATCACCAAAGCGAGATCCGAAGCATCGAAGAACGAGATTCGCAAACAGCTTGGTGTGCTCTTTCAATCGGCAGCTCTCTTTGACTCCCTTACTATTTACGACAATATCGCCTTTCCTCTCCTTGAGCGTTCTCGACTCAGTTCCTCAAAAGCCCACACCAAGGTACTCGACATCGCGGAGTCGTTAAGCCTTGGGCCCTACCTCTCGAACTACCCGGAGCAGGTCTCCATCGGCATTCGAAAGCGGGTCGGCATGGCTCGAGCACTTATTACCGAACCAAAAATCCTTCTGGTCGACGAGCCGAACACGGGCCTTGACCCTCTCGATGGTCAAGAGGTGTATGATTTGATAAATGCATGTAAGAATCAGTGGGGATTTACAGGCTTAGTGATAAGCCACGAGCTCCCTGAAGTGTTTCAGGTATCAGAGCGAGTGGCCATGATACTCGGCGGTAAAATTATCGCCGAGGGCACCCCAGCCGAGATGATAGCGTCTACTGATCCTGCGGTGCAGCAATTCCTGAATGGGAGAACGGATGGACCAATCAAAATTCAATAACCCTCAAGGCGGCCCGCAACTGACGGTCCCCAAACGAAGCTTCTCATTAGAGTTCTTCGTAGGGCTCTTCACAGCCGCCGGCGTAGGTGCCGCGGCTTATCTTGCGGTCGGGCTCGCCGGCTTAGAGCTCAGCTCAAAGGACACTTACCTGGTCTATGCTGAGTTCGATAACATCTCGGGCTTAAAGTACGGGGCGTCTGTTGAGATTGCGGGAGTTCCTATCGGTGTTGTTTCCGATATCTCCCTCAAGGACCCTGTTGCTCGAGTTACACTTAAACTTAACCGCTCGATTAAGTTAAAGGACGACGACATCGCCTCAATCAGAACCAAGGGTATTATCGGTGACCGCTACGTGAAGGTCTCGCGCGGCGCGTCTACTGACTACATCCCTGAGGGTGGAACGATGACCGAAACTGAGTCGGTAATCGATATCGAGGATGTAATCGGCAAAGTTGTCCACAGCCTAGGCGGAGACAAGGACGAAGAACCGAAAACAGAAGAAGCTAAAAAATAAGTAAGAACATCTCTCTAAGAACAACAAAACGGGGAAGAACTAGTATGGCAATCAAAATTTTTACGGCGCTCGTAGCCGCCCTCACACTCTCCATGAGCTCTCTGTGCCAGGCTGAGACATCATCTCCGAAATCGGAGATTCAAAAGACCATCGACAGCATCATCGCAACAGTTCAAGCAAATCCAGGGGATGCCGCTAAGCCTGCGCGACGAGAGAAGCTTCGCGAGATCATTAATCCTAAGTTTGACTTCGATGAGATGTCTCGGCGCTCTCTTGGCTCAAACTGGAACGAGATAACTCCAGCGGAGCAAAAAGATTTTACAACGGTATTCTCAGAACTCCTCGCTCGCACCTACCTCTCCAAGATTGAAACCGTTAAACCAGGGATGGTTAAAGTTGAGAGCGAGCAGGTTGAGGGAGCTAAGGCAGTTGTTAAGACCGTGGTCTTAAGCCAAGGCGACACCTTCCCAATCGACTACAAGATGATGTACCGAGACAACGGATGGCGTGTGTACGACGTTGTTATCGAGAACATAGGTCTCGTCGCAAACTACCGTAACGAGTTCTCGGGGATTATCCGTAAGGACAAGTTCTCTGGGCTCATGGAAAAGCTCCGGGCTAAAGTTAAGTAATGTAGGCTGTGAGAGCGTTAGAAGGCATTCGAAGATACACCATCGCATCGCTCCTAACGCTCTCCACGCTCGGATGCGCTCCAACCCTCGATGATTTCGAATCGGTTCCTCTACGAAGCCCGATTCACCGCTACGCTATCGCGCACCGTGGCTCACTCCATGAAGGACTTCCCGACAACTCGATACCCGCCCTTAAAGATTCCATCTCGAAGGGGGTGCAATTTCTTGAAGTAGACGTCCGAAGAGGCGCGGATGGCGAGCTCTTCCTCTTTCACGACGGCTCACTTCAAGAATCAAACTACTCATATCCACAAGAACTAGTCGGAAAGCCGGTCCAAGAGTTATCCACAGGTGACCGTGGAAAAGTCCGTCTCGATTCAGCCGGGCTTATAGGAATACCAACTCTCAAAGAGGCTCTTGTGACGCTCGACGCAAACAAATCAGCGACGCTTCAACTCGATCTGAAAGGCGAATCAGACCAGCTTCTAGACACCGCCCTGAGAGTTCTTAAACAAGAGAAGAAAATCTCGCGCGCTATCATCCAACTTAAGAGCCCTGAGCGTATCCAGCGAATTCGAGCTCAAGAGCCTGAAGTACGAGTTCTCGCTCGTGTGCGTGATATGGAGCAGCTAGAAAAAGCGATAGCAGCCAAGGTAGAGTTCGTTGAACTTGAGCGATGGATTACGGGAGAAGCTGTGGAAAAGTGTCATGCGGCGAAAATCTCCGTTGTTCTTAATGTCGCTGCCCCGCGATACGACTCGAAAGAAACCTGGGATTTCTTTCGAGCAAGAGGGGTTGATTCGCTCATGACAGACAACGCGGTAGCAGCCCTTCAGAATTGACGATTCTTTCAGGGTGCAAAGAGCCACTAAAAGAACTCGTCTTCATGTATGAAATTGTATGGTTATTAAGAACTTCGTTTTCTTTTTCCTGGCGCCGCTCTGCATTGCGTTCGGCCTTCAATTGGCCGGCGATATCGGCACTCAAGATAGTATCGCATATTGGAGCGCTGTTCAGGCCTTCGTGGCAGGAGAAAATCCGTATGAACCGAACATCCTCCTTCAATACCAGCTCACCGTTCATCCGAACCTTAAAACGTCACAGCTGTTTCTGAATCCGCCGTGGACCATTCCGCTCTTGCTGCCGCTATTCTATTGGGACTTCGCGACCTCGTCGCTCCTTCTCCTGTCTAGCAACATCTCCATTACCTTTTTTGCCTTGCGGAGACTTAGCGAGTTGGGCGCCCCGATTGCTCCTCGTTATGTGGTGCTCGTAGGAGCTTTTTTTCCGATCCTCTCATGTTGGTATTTCGGACAGCTCAGTTGTTTTCTATTGCTCGGCGCTATCCTGTCGCTTGAGTGGATCATTCAGAGCTATCAACCTTGGTGGAAACTGGCCGTTGCGCTACTCCTCTTCAGTATTAAGCCTCAGACACCCTTCATCCTAAGCGTGGCCCTGATGGTAACTGCCGTTAGACGAGGATCCTGGACCGATACATGTAAAGTCGCTTTGTTCGCGGTCGGTCCAGTCCTGTTTCTTACCTATCATGCCGAACTTTTGGAGTGGTGGGTTTCCTCCTTCGTTCATTCCGCCAAATGGGCGACGTCCTCTCTACCCTCGTTGGTCTCGACCTTTTTGTCCTCGGTGAATCGACCGAGCCTCTTAATGCTCCCGGCCGCTCTCACTACAGCGTTTGTGCTCGTGCTCGAAAGAGGATTAATGACCCCATATCGCTTCATCTGCTATGTGATTATCTCTGCATTGCTGGCTCCGTACGCCTGGGTATTCGACTTCTCACCCTTTGTGATAATCACCTACGCAGTTTCGGTAGTAGGAATACAACAACAACCGTATCTCCTGAAGCGACGCGCCTATATCGCTGCTCTTGTGGTTCTCTGCCTCCCCTTTGAAGCTCTGTTAACTGACAATCTCCAAGCCTATGCGCTTCATCCACTTATTGTGGTCGCCTTGTTTTGGTTCATCCGTCATTCCATTAATGACGTATTCAGTACAAGCGCTCTCTCTACGGGCACCTTTACCTCCATGCGGTAGTGGCGAGGAGCGGAGTTTATGGGAAAGACTGGTCGCCTAATTCTCGCACATCCCAAAAGACCAACACGGCGCCCAGGAACGCGCGCCCTCCCGAACTCGGATCTGTAAGCATAAAAAACGGAGCCTCAATGGACTCCGTTCTCTCCAGGCATCAGGTGCCTTGCTCAAACCTTACTTAGCTGCAGCCTTAGCCTTGCTAGCTTTAAGGTTGTTCTTCTTGTTGCGCTTCATAACACGCTTAGCGCTACGAGCTGCTCGACGGTTCTCAGTGATTTTAGTTGGCGATGCCATAACACGACTCCTTAAAAAATCTTGAACAAGAAAGGTACCGGGAAAGCGACCCATGGTCAACTCCACCCCGGACCCCCCCTATATAACTATGGAGGCGAGGCAAAACCCGCCGTTTCGCGACGTGAACGTGCTCGTGCACCTAAACGTACCCGAAATGAAAAGATCAATGTTTTCGGGTACGTTCACGTTTATGCTCACGTTCACGTGTACGTGTTTAGCCAAATGGCTAGCGCCCTCGTGGGTCTTGCCGTGATTCCCTAAATATCCAGGTTTCGAATCTTCAACGCGTTGTCTTCGATGAACTTCCTTCGAGGCTCAACTTCGTCACCCATAAGTACCGTGAAGATCTGATCCGCATCGATAGCGTCATCAATCGTTACCTGAAGAAGGCGTCGATTAGTTGGATCCATCGTCGTCTCCCACAACTGCTCTGGGTTCATCTCACCCAGTCCCTTGTAGCGGGTTATTGCGAGGCCCTTACGACCACGCGCGTCAACCCAATCAGAAACCTCTTCAATCGACTCAGCAGATGCCCGCTCCTTCGATTCACCGGTAGCGGTAATTGTGTATGGCCCCTCGCCAAGTTGAGCGCGAGCGTCGGTGTACACTGCTCGAATTGTCGCTATCTTGTCTGAGATCCAGAGACGACGAGTAACGGTCGTAACGTACTGAACACCTCGAAGTCGGGTCTTCACATGGATAGCGACCTCTCCGTCGTGGTCATCAACAATCTCAACAACCGGCTCCTGAATTGTTCGCGCCTTGATAGCGGCGACAACATTCGTCAGATGTGCAGCGATATGGTCACGCTTCCACGATGTCTCGTTAAAGGCGATACCTGATTCGGAGAGAGCAACGATTACTCGCTGATCAAGTCGCTCCATCTGAATTTCAATAAGCGCCCGCTTCACATCCTGAACTCGAACGAGAAGGGGAACGATAGACTCACCCGTTACAACCTTACCGTCCTTACCCTGGATGGACACACCTTCCGCTCCACCACCCACAATAATCTCAGTGAACTCCTTTTCATTCTTGAGATATCGCTCGGTCTTGCCCTTCTTAATCTTATAGAGGGGTGGTTGTGCGATGTAGAGGTGTCCCTTCGAGATAACCTCGTTCATCTGACGATAGAAGAAGGTAAGAAGGAGTGTACGGATGTGGCTTCCGTCCACGTCGGCATCAGTCATGATGACGACCTTGTGGTAACGAAGCTTATTCACATCAAAGTCACCTGAACCGATACCGGTACCAAGCGCGGTGATGAGAACTCGAATTTCCTCGAACGAGAGCATCTTATCGAAGCGAGCCTTCTCAACGTTAAGGATCTTACCCTTGAGGGGTAGGATAGCTTGATTCTTCTTGTCACGACCCTGCTTAGCTGATCCACCCGCGGACTCTCCCTCGACCAGAAACAGTTCAGCCTCTTCAGGGCTCTCGTTTTGGCAGTCTGCCAATTTTCCTGGGAGCGCCGCGCTATCGAGCGCTCCTTTTCGACGAACAAGTTCGCGAGCCTTACGCGCCGCTTCACGTGCCCGCGCCGCCTCAAGTGACTTATTCACAATCGTCTTGGCGATCTGTGGATTCTCCTCAAAGAACTTCGCGAGTTGCTCACCAGCGATCTGTTCAACGAAACCCTTTACTTCCGAGTTTCCAAGTTTTGATTTGGTTTGCCCCTCAAACTGAGGCTCTGGAATCTTAACGCTCACCACACCAACAAGACCTTCTCGGGTGTCATCGCCCTGAATACCCTCGTTAAAACCTTTGAGGAGGTTATTCTTGTCAGCGTAGTTGTTCAGGGTTCGCGTAAGAGCGGCCTTAAACCCGATAAGGTGCGTTCCACCCTCAGGTGTGTTGATGTTATTCGCGTAGGTATAAATGCTCTCAGAGTACTCCGTGTTGTACTGAAGAGCTATCTCGGCGCTAATCCCATCTCGCTCACCACTGATGTAGATAGGATCTGGAAAGATAGGTTGCTTGGACTTGTTAATGTGTGAAACGAAGCTTCGAATTCCTCCTTCAAAGAAGAACTCCTGCTCCTTATCGATACGTTCATCAAGAAGAATAATTCGAAGTCCAGCGTTTAGGAACGCGAGCTCTCGAATACGGTGCGATACGGTGTCGTAGTTGAAGGTCTTCGTCTCTTGGAAGATGGTGTGATCAGGATAGAAAGTTACTTTTGTTCCTGATCCTTCCGCATCGCCAATAACCTTAAGAGGAGCAACAGGATCACCACGACGGAACTCCATTGCGTGAAGTTTACCGCCTTGTTTGATCTCAGCTTTAAGCCAATCAGAGAGAGCGTTCACAACAGAAACGCCTACACCGTGAAGTCCGCCGGAAACCTTGTACGCTTCCTTCTCGAATTTTCCACCGGCGTGAAGCTTCGTCATCACGACCTCAACGCCACTCACGCCCTCTGTCGGGTGAATACTCGTCGGAATTCCTCGGCCGTTGTCCTCAACGGATACAGAACCGTTTGTGTGAAGGGTAACTCTGATAGTGTTGCAGTATCCAGCGAGCGCTTCATCAACTGCGTTGTCGAGAACTTCCCACACAAGGTGATGGTACCCTCGGTAGAACGTGTCTCCGATGTACATCGCTGGTCTCTTTCGAACTGCCTCAAGACCCTCTAGAACCTTAATCTGACCGGCGTCGTAAACAAGTCCGGTTGCTGGTTGCGTATTATCCGCGGTGGTCATTAACTCCTCCAAAACTCCGTTGGAAGCTCCGTCTCCTTTTCTGGCACGGCAGCAGCTCCATAACCTTAGTAGTCTAGGATAGTTAGATGCTGTTGGTAAATAGGAAACCTGCACAGCTCGACGGCGCTAACCACTTGAAACAAAAGTGCTTTTTAAATACTTTACGGACGCCTCTCTGTCGGGCTTGATTTCACAACGTAAATACTCAATTTTTCGAGATTTCTCGTGATTGGTCACCTTTCACGAGGCGATGATCTTACTGCGACGTAACCACTCCTTGTGAAACCGTCAGTATTCTCAAATCAGGGCTGTGGATAAGTTGTGGAGAAGGTCCCTCTGTACCCGTAACGATTATCTGTCTCGCCTTGTTGAGAAGTGCCGTAAATAGCCGCTCAGACCGAGCTTTATCGAGTTCTGAGTCAACATCATCGAGGATAACCACAGGGGACTCCCCAGTTGAGGATTCAATCATCTCGATGACTCCCAGCTTCATTGACAGTACCACGCTCCTCGTCTGCCCTTGAGAGGCGTACGCTCGGGCATCAACTCCTCCAAGGGTCACACTGACATCATCACGCTGCGCGCCGAGGGTTGCGCTTCTCATAGCCATCTCGCGAGCAGCCGCACCTTCAAAACGAGCGAGAATCTCATCCTCAGAGAGAACCCTCCCATCCTGAAAGAAATCAGATTCTAGGGTTAGTTTGAGCTCTCCATCGGTCGGAGCGTAGAGCCTGTGAAAAGCGCTCGATTTATCCGATAGCGATTCCAAAAACTTAACTCGGTTATCAACAATCTTTCCACACGACTGAGCAAGGAGTTCGTTCCACGGCTTGAGGTGCGCGTACGTACAGCCTGGCTGCTTCAGCACGGCGCTCTTGCTCGCCAAAGCCCTCTGGTAGCCCATCAAGACCTTAATGAAGGGAGGGGTAAGGTCTACCATGTGTCGATCGAGAAACCGTCTCCTGCCTGCTGGAGAGCCTTTGACGAGGGAGAGATCTGCTGGGGAGAAGGCGATCACCCGGAGACGTCCGATCAGGTCGGTCATCGAATCGAGATCTTTGCCGTTACTGAGAGCCCTGCGTTCACCCGACGTAAACACTAAACCGAGCTCTTCGGTTCCATGTGACGAGGTAACGGTTCCAAAAATAGAACACTCCCTCTCTCCCCACTTTAAAAGTTCACTTGATGAGTTCGTTCGAAACGATCGAGATCCCGAGAGGAGATAGATCGACTCAACGAGGTTCGTCTTACCGTTTCCGTTGAGGCCAGAGATATACACGGGCCCCGATCCAAGCTCGATCGTTTGATCGGCTAGGTTTCGGAACTTGTATATTTTTAAACGTGAGACGTGCAAAGGGGAGGGGCTTTGGAAGAGGCAGAGAAATAAACATCCCCCTACGCCAAGGCTTCGGGGGACAAGGGTTTCGGGGGATAATTTTTGCTGTATTTTTAAATTTTCAAAAAATTACTTATCCAACCGCAACGGCATCACGATTCCGAAACACGATTCATCGGACTCAGCGTAGAACTTACCGGGACCGGTCTCGCCGTTCAGTTCGAGAACGAACGGTTGATTCTCTCCGATCGTGCCTAGCACATCGATGATATACCGAGCGTTGAATCCAACAGAGAAATCTTTTCCTGTGTACTGGATCTCAAGCTCCTCTTGAGCCTCACCGAGTTCAGGTGACGAGCTCGAGATACGAACCAAGTTCGTGAAGAAATCAAAACGAACACCTTTGTTCTTATCACTCACGACGAGCGACACACGCTTGAGCGCGTGCGCGAGCTGTGAGCTCAACACGGTGATCTTGTTTCCCTCCTGCTTCGGAAGTACCTGCTCATAGTTCGGGAACTCACTATCGAGAAGCCGCACAACAAGTTTCCAAGCCGGTCCCTCAACTACAAGGAACCCTTCACTCACATCAACACCAACCGGCACATCACCAACGGTCTCAAGAGCCTTGCGAACTTCGGCGATTCCCTTGCGAGGAACGATAACGTGATCAACGGAAGCGTTCGTCTTGCCGGTACCCTTGTGGGAAAGTCCGGTAAAAGCTACCCCCTCAAGTGGGCGAGTTATTAAAGCAAGTCTGTGACCATCAGTCGCGACCATTCCGATACCAGAGGCCTTGCCTTCCTTAGTGATCTCAAGACACACGCCGTTCATGTTATATCGACCCTCATCGAGAGAAACCGCGTACAGGGTCTTGTTGATCATCTCGATCAGGGTAGGGGCCGGCAACTTACACTTAGTCTTCAACGCGAGCCCTGGCGGGACCGGATATTCCTCAGCTCCAACACCAACGATCTTCATCTTTGAACTACCGGCCACGACCTCGATCCGATCTCGATCTACCGATCGGATCGTGATCTCACCATCGGGAAGCTCTCGAACGAGATCTCCAAACACCTTTGCGCTCACGGTGATTGATCCCTGCTTTTTAACGGACGCTGATGACGAAGCGATCGCTGTGATCTCAAGATCACTCGCCGTTACTTTGAAATTCTTATCCTCCGCAGAGAGCAAGATATTTCCAAGAATGGGCATGGTTGATTTCTTTTCCGCTATCGCGAGCGTTACATGAAGAAGTTTCGAAAGCTCTGTTTTTGAAATTGTAATCTCCATGAGTCTCCCTATTGTTTCTTTATTTAATATAAATCTAGTGAATAATAGTAAGTCAGGCCCATTTCCGGGGATAAGTTTCCTAACTATAAGTTTTTAAACTTTAAATTCCACTTAAAACGTGTTGGTAAGCTCTGCAAAAATTTCGAACTTACCCACAGCCGAATTGTGTCTCCACAACGATCCCGATCTTCCCACCCCTCTCCACCAAGTTATCCACAGGGTTTTACCGGGTGGTGGTGCTCCCTCCTCATCGAATATGTGCACGCTGCACATATCCGCCTGGTCGATCACGATCGAAGGGGTGAGTAGAGTGTGAATTACCGCGCAGACCTGTTGATAACCCGGTTGAAAACCTCTGTAGTATCCACTTAACCACATGGTGGTAAAAGCTGTTGGTAATGTGCGTAGCTATCTGATTTTAATAGCTTTAGCCGAAGAGTCTCTTCTCGATTTCTTCAACCAAAACCTTTACCTGGGCATCTGTGGATAACTTGCTCGAGACAACTGTAGCGGCGTGGATAACGCTTGAGTGGTCTCGACCACCAAAGTGCTCACCTATCTCAGGGTAGGAGGCTGTGGTGTGTTTTCGGCAGAGATACATCGCGATGTGGCGCGGGAACGAGAGGTTTTTTGTTCGCCGCTTCGAGATGATGTCAGCGACCTTGAGGTTGAAGTGGGTCGCGACCGCTTTTTTAATATCATCAACCGAAACGTTCACAACTTTTGGCTGAAGCAGAGGCTTTAAAGCCATGCGTGCCATGTCCATCGAGATGGAAACGTTTTGGATAGAGCTCACGGCATGAAGTCGGGTGAGAGCACCCTCTAACTCACGAACGTTGGACGATATCTTCTCAGCTATAAGGTGTCCGACCTCTTCAGGGAGGTGGAAATTTTCAAGAAGGGCCTTCTGTTTTAGAATCGCTACGCGCGTTTCGAAATCTGGCGCCTGTAGATCCGCTGTTAATCCCCATGAGAAACGAGTTTGAAGTCGCTCTTCGATGCCTGGGATGTCGGTTGGGATCTTATCTGAGGTAATAACAATTTGACGCTTAGCGCTGTAGAGTGCGTTGAAGGTGTGGAAGAACTCCTCTTGAGTTCTCTCTTTGCCAACGATGAATTGAATATCGTCGATGAGGAGAACCTCAATCGTTCGAAGTCGTCGCTTGAACTCTTCCATCTTGGCGTGTCGAAGCGCAAGGATGAGTTCGTTTGTGAATGTCTCTGAGGACATGTAGAGAACTCGGGCAAGCGGATTTCTTTGGAGAACGGCGTTGCCTATCGCGTGGAGAAGATGCGTCTTTCCGAGCCCCACTCCACCATAAATAAAGAGGGGGTTGTAACTCTGACCGGGCTTTTCGGCTACACGCATAGCCGCCGCGTGACAGAATTGGTTGCTGTTACCAACAACGAAATCTTGAAAGGTGTAACGAGGGTTAATATTGTTAAAAACCTCGCCCTCAACCGGAGCTTGCGCAGTAATTACAGACGGTTGAGCCGTTTGTTGTTCCTGTGGTCGAGACTCCTCTACAGGAGTTGGTCTCACCCTCTTAACGATAAACGGTGTTGCTGGGCGCCGCAGACTTGATGTTCCATCAGAACTGCTTGCGAGAGGCGCCTCTCGGGGAATGATAGAGAGAATGATATCGGGAGCGTCGAGGAAGTGTGCCAACCGTTCTCGGAGAGGGTCTGCGTAATGCGCGATAACGTAGTTGCAGATAAGTCGTGAGGGGCCTCGAACGGTAAATTTCTCAGGACTTGATTGCTCCACATCGACGGAAAGAGGTTCGATGTAGGCAGCGACGATGTGCGGATTAACCTCGGAGCATACATCAGCAACTGCTAATGCCCAACTTTGCTCAAGAGAAGCTTGTTCGATCTGGGATGATGGGGAGACTGAGGAAGAAAAAGATGTAGAAGAAGAAACCGTAGAGGCAGCAACTACTGAGCGAGAAGTAGAGAGTGTCTCCTCGTGAGAGGAGAGGGGTTCAGCGATAAGTTCGCTCTGGCTAAATTTCTCTGGCGCCAGGTTTTCTACCATGCTCCTCACACATTTCTTGGTCGCTATTGAAGCAAGCTACATGCTCGTGGGGGTGTGAGTTGAACTTTTTGATTCTTGATGCGCGACCGCACCACTCACATCACAAGAGCGACAAAGCGTTATAGTACGAGGAGAGAAAATTACAAGAATTTAGTGACGAATTTTTGTCACCGCGGGAACGGACGAGTAAATAATAGCAAAGTCGATTTTTATTTCAAGTAATTTAAACAAGACGGTTATGCATTATGTGCCAAGCGATTGCTCCTTCGGCAATGGCACGGGAACACAGTCGTCGCCACGTTTTGAACTGTCGATGGGAGAATGGTGGAGGCCATGGTGATATTTGCGACCGTCTCCGGGGTAACCCTCGCAAAGGTTTGCCTTAATCGCCCAAATCTTATACAACAGGGGCGCTTAAAGGGTAGCAATGGAAGCACACTATACATACCTCAATTCACTGGGATTAACTGACGCTAACACCCAAAAGTTTGTGACGGCGTTGGCGCTCGGTTCAGCGTTGCTTTTCGTCGGCGCAACAAGCGCTCGCGCTTTGAGCCGACGTCGCAAAGTGCTTGGCGTTGAGCAGGGTGTTGTTCCTGAGAAAAGCATAACAACATCAGGTATTTTTGATTTGTTCATGGATGGGTTCGTTTCCTTCCAAGACTCTATACTTGGAAAAGAGGGACGTAAGTACGTTCCCCTCACAGCGACTATCTTCCTCTACACATTCGTTCTCAATATGATTGGGTTGATTCCCGGAATGCCGGCACCAACCACAACCGTGTGGATAACGGTTCCGCTAGGAATCTTTATTTTCTTTGCTTTCAACTTCTACGGAATCAAAGAGCAAGGCCTGTGGCCTTACCTTAAACACTTTGCGGGCCCAGTATGGTGGCTTGCATGGTTCTTCCTTCCGCTTGAAATCATGGGAGCGTTCTTACGAATCCTGACGATTAACCTTCGACTTTACTGGAATATTACGGCGGACCATATCGTTCTGGGGCTCTTTACTGAGCTCGTTCAGATCCTTATCCCCGTTGTGTTCCTAGCGTTGGGAACCTTCGTATGCTTTATGCAGGCGTTTGTTCCAACAATCCTTACAATGATATATATATTGCTCGCGACCCAGCACGAAGAGAGCGAGGGGCATCACTAAGATTTTGATTTAGTTTTTCACTTTGGATGAAAAAAGAAGGAGATGAGTAAAATGAAGGCAATCAAGAACATCGCATCGAAGAGCTTTTACGCTTTGGCCGCTATTGTGGCAGCTCTTATGCCAGTCGTTTCAGCGGTAGCTGAGGACGCTCAAGCTGGTCAGGCTTCAGCTCTCAAGCCTCTTGGAGCAGGTCTCGCAATCGGAATGGCTGTAGTTGGTGGCGCACTCGGACAGGGACGTGTTGTAGGCTCAATGCTTGAGTCGTTCGGACGTAACCCTTCTGTTGGCGGCAAGCTGCTTACTCCGATGATGATCGGAATGGTTCTTATCGAGTCTCTCGTAATTCTCGCGTTCGTAATTGCATTCACAATGTAGTTAGCGGCGCTCATGCACGAGATGAGCTGGAGGGCTCCACCGAAAGGTGGGGCCTTTTTTATTGGAGCCGTCCGTTCCGTTTCCGAAGGTGGGGTGGAGTGCTGTGGTTTTTAGAGAGCCAGACACCTACCGAGGTGAAGAAACTCCTTCCATTTGACTGCCCGCAAGACCACAGCATGTGGATAACTCTGTGGAAAAGTATGTGGATATCCACAGGATAAATTGGGGACTACTCATCGATACAGGACCTGTCGGCTCCTATTGGAGCCTTAGTTGGGTGAGGATAGATCGGTCTTCTCAACAGAATGTTCACAGGTGATAACAGGTTATCCACAAATGTGCGGGAAATTTGTGGGTAACTAATGTATCTGTATGGATCTGCTTAGTTTTGTGCCGGTAGAGACTTATCCACAGCGGATGTGGATAAGTAGGGTGCTCTGTGGGAAATACCAGGAGCTAAGTAATTAAAATATTTTTACTTTTAGACAAAGCAAAAGGGGTGGGCCGTTATGGCGCCACCCCTTTCGCGAGTTGTGAGTAGTCTAGCTTATTTCGACCTACTCATGGAGGCTCTCCAAGTAGCGCTCAGCGCTGATGGCAGCCTGACAACCTGAGCCGGCGGCGGTTATCGCTTGTCGGAAGACGTGGTCTTGGACGTCACCGCTCACGAATACGCCTGGCACATTGGTTTCGGGTGAGTCTGCCTTGTGAAGGAGGTACCCGTTCTCATCCATCTCAAGTTGTCCCTTAAAGAGGCTGGAGTTGGGGGTGTGTCCGATGGCGACAAAGAGCGCATCTGCTGGGAGTGTTGTTCGCTCTTGGGTTTTTGTGTCCTCAAGAACGAGAGCGGTAACGCCATCCTTCTTAGAGCCTTCAACGGAGACAACGCCCTTGTTCCACAAAACCTCGATCTTTGGGTTAGAGAGCACGCGGTCCTGCATAATCTTGGAAGCCCGAAGGGAGTCGCGTCGGTGGATAAGGTAGAGCTTGCTAGCGAATCTGGTAAGGAACGAGGCCTCTTCACATGCGGAGTCTCCACCACCAACAACAGTGATGATCTTGTTTCGGAAGAAAGCGCCGTCGCACGTGGCACACGTTGAAACGCCGTATCCAAGAAGCTCTCGCTCGTTCTCAGCGCCGATGTACTTTGGAGCTGCTCCAGTGGAGATGATGAGGGCGTCACAGGTATAGGTGCCGGATTGTCCCTCAAGCTTAATAGGGCGTTGGGTGACATCCGCCTTAACGATAGTATCTACGGCAATCGTCGTTCCGAAACGCACTGCTTGTTTCTCCATGAGCTGCATGAGCTCTGGACCCATGATGCCCTCTGGGAACCCAGGAAAGTTCTCAACGTCGGTGGTGGTGGTAAGTTGCCCACCGGCGAGGGGCCCGTGGATGAGAAGGGGGTTGAGGTTAGCGCGGCCTGTGTAAATGGCAGCCGTCAAACCAGCGGGACCGGAACCAAGAATGATTACCTTGTGGTGCTTAGGGTTGTTTGTAGAATCACTCATAGAGAATTAGCCTCAAAAACTACGGTCAACATGCAGAACCATACTAAAATCACCAAAGTTCTCATAGCAAATAGGGGTGAAATAGCTCGACGTGTCATAAAAGCGAGCTCGGAGATGGGCATTCAGTCCGTCCTGGTGGTATCCGACGTTGATGCGGAATCGCTCGCCGCGCAAGAGGCCTCGCAGGTCATCCGTATCGGGGGGCAAACCGCGGCGGAATCTTACCTCAACCAAACCAAGATTATAGAAGCCGCTCGTTCCACGGGGTGTCAGGCGATTCATCCGGGTTACGGATTTCTCTCTGAGAACGCCGAGTTCGCTGAGGCGGTCATCAAAGCGGGATTGATTTTTGTGGGGCCTTCGCCAGAGAGCATTCGAGCTTTGGGTGTGAAGACGACGGCTCGACGAACGGTATCAGCCGCGGGAGTGCCGATTACTCCTGGAAGTGAGGGGGCTGAAACAGACGAGGCACTGGTTGCCGCGGCCACTCGCATCGGCTTTCCGGTCATTATTAAAGCCGCCGCTGGTGGTGGTGGGCGAGGGATGCGGATCGTTAGAGCCGCCACGGAGATGAAAGAATCTATTGATCGAGCGCGGGCTGAAGCGCACAAGAATTTTGGAAGTCCTGAGGTATACTGCGAAAAGTTTATAGAGGGGCCACGACATGTCGAGGTTCAACTCTTCGGAGATCAACACGGCAATGTGGTCCACTTTGGAACTCGCGACTGCTCAGCGCAGCGTCGACACCAAAAACTTGTTGAGGAAGCACCCGCGCCGTTTCTTGACGAAGATGTCCGTGAGCGTATTCATCAAGCCGCTGTAACCGCGGCGAAAACCGTTGGATACTACAATGCTGGAACCGCTGAGTTTTTAGTATCCGGTCGTGAGTTTTACTTCCTTGAGATCAACACCCGAATTCAGGTTGAGCATCCAATCACAGAGATAGTGACGGGAACCGACCTCGTTCAGTTGCAGCTTCGAATCGCTATGGGCGAAAAACTCCCTATGCGTCAGAGCGATATTTCGTTCAGTGGACACGCGATCGAATTGCGGATTAACGCGGAGGATGTGTTTGAGGGCTTCCGTCCGGCGCTCGGAACTATTACTGCATGGCGACGTAACGATTCGTCGTCTGCACGTGAGGACTACGGTTATCGGGTTGGGGATTCGATTCCACCTTTCTATGACTCGCTTGTCAGCAAGGTTATTGTGAAGGGCGAATCAAGGCAGGCGACTCTCTTTAATGCGTTTCAGTATTTGAAGGGCTACTCGATTGAGGGATTACCGACGACGGTGCCGTTCCACGCTTGGATACTCGCGAATGTGGATTTCCAAACTACAGGAATCGATATTGGATATGTCGAGCGAACGTTTACCGCTGACGGTGCTCGTGAGGCTTCCGTGCTGCTTGAGACCGATACGGATCATCGAGAGGGGACGGGAGCTAGCAATCATACCGAGAGAGTTGAGGTGGTGGGACCACAGGGCGAGAGATTCAACGTAGAACTTGTGCACGAGCCGGGAGGCACCTTCGTGGCGATTCCACTAGAGGGGGATAGCAAGCACAGAGAGCAATCGTTGTGGTGCCGATCAAACTCGCGGGCTACAGCGTTGGCGGGGGTAGGGAGTGTCCTCAAACACCCTCGTTAAAAGCGTGGCGATGGAAAACTGCAGAGTTTCGTTTCTTCCACAATCCCGCGCCTCAATCACCTGGAAAACAAGGCTAAGGTTTGATTGACTACTCTTGGTTGCCCTGTATGCTTGGATGAGCGGAATAGGGACGAGGATTGTAAAGGTGAAGCGATTTCTCACGCGTATACTGTTGGGGGCGATGTGTGGATGGAGCGCGCCAGCGCTCGCTGACCTCCCCGTGTATGAGGATTCAGGCGAGATAGCCGAGTTCGTCAATGGAATCGTCAATGAATCAGTAAACGCGAATACACTCTTTGCCTCTCAAGAAGCGATCGCTACGGGTCGTTTCACCCAGCGACAAAACTCACAGCCAGATAAGGATTACACAACGATTCGCTTGCCTGGTGAATTTGTGTTTGGAGAGATACCTGACACGGTTCGTCCGTTTGCGGAGGCAAACGTTGCCCTTTTACGAACAACGGCCGGGTTTGATCCACCAGATGGCAATGGAGAGGCTGATTTTACGGTAACTTCTCTCTTCGCCTTGTCAGGAGGAGGTGGCGCCTTTATTAAACTAAGCGATTCAGTCACCCTTGAGCCTTCCGCCTCTCTTACCTACAGTCACATCAAGAATAGGTATAATTTTAATAATGCCTACAGTCAGACCTACCTTCAACAGTACGAAGGTGACCTTTTTAACTGGTCGATGGATGTCTTCACCTACGCCCCCTCCCTAAAGCTACTTTATCAAAGAGACTTGGGGATTGGCGTCCTAAACTATCAGATTGGCTATACCTACCTGTTTAACGACACCCTAAGTGATGACAGCTCCGTCATAGACGTTAATTCGAGCACAGGACTGTCGAGTAACCGAATCGACATCCTTATCCCCGCGAGCGTTACCATCAACACGACAACGCTCTTTGTTCGGCCCATGTTTCAGTGGAATAATATTAGTGGTAACGCCGTGGCGGGATTGGGTTTACGCGATCTCTACGAGGTTGGCGCTGATTTTGTGGGAAAGATGCTCGAGAGCGACTCCTTCATCTCAACCGTTACAGTCGGAGCAAGCTATGTCACGGGAGACAGCTTTGAGGGGTATCATCTCGGGGCGGGATGTACCTTCTAACGCGCGTCGGGTATGTCGAGTGATAATTCAGCGGCAGGGTCGCTGATGATCTCGATGTCTTGTTTCGTGAGCGGGTGTGAAAAGCGTACCTTCATCGCGTGAAGAAAGAACTCCCGTGGTATCCGAGTTAGATTGGTAAGGGGTTTTTTTGACCCATAGAGGGTGTCTCCAACGAGAGGAAATCCTAGGTAAGCGGCGTGCGCCCGGACCTGGTGTCGTCGCGCTGGTGACGCAACCGCATGGACTATCGTGGCATCGCAATGAGCAAGGTAACGTTGGGCAGAATAGGTCGTCGTTCCCTCAAGGGCGCGTGCCCAGTCGGGGGGTTGTTTTTCGTATACCTTCATCTTCTTCGCTCCTCGATGAGGAGAGCCTATCCATGATGTAATGGTATGAGAGCCCGCGCATTCGCCCTCAACGATGAGCGCGTAGGTTTTATGTATATCTCCGGCCAGGAGTTGCTCATACAGCGCGTTCCAAACGGCGCGAGTAGTGGCGCCCAGCAGAACGCCGCTTGTGCCCTCGTCGAGCCGGTTGATGAGCCCCGCGTCACCAGGTTGCTTGCTTGCTTGGCTGAGAGAGCGATTCGTTTGCAAGAGCTCATCGGCCACAGAGGTGCCTCCGCCCTTTTGAAGTTGAACGGAGTGAGTGCCAGCGGGTTTATATACCGCAAAGATATCACCGTCGTTGTAGAGGTAGGTCAAAGGCATGGGACCTATGCTACCATGAGGGCTGTCTATAGGGCTAACTCCTTGTGGAGCGGTGACCGGTGTGTCTCAAAAGGCCCGTGAACGTGCGCGAGCACTGGCAGATAAGAGCTCGTAGCGTAGCGAAAAAACTTTTTGAAAGCCCCCACACGGACGTTGTATCTCTTCGTTGTCGATGAAAGAATCTACCACCATCACGAGCCTCAACGCCCTCATAGCGAAGGGGCCACCAACGCCGCAAGCATTTCAAAAATTTGTGCTCGGCTACTTCAAAAAAAACAGCCGTGACTTTCCGTGGCGAACGACCAAAGACCCGTACAAAATCTTGGTTAGCGAGGTGATGCTTCAGCAGACACAGACCGAGCGGGTTGTGGCGAAGTACGCCGAGTTTCTTAAAGCGTTTCCAACATGGAGGGCACTCAGTGAAGCGACGCCAGCCGACGTTGTGAAGGTGTGGATGGGGCTCGGCTACTATCGCCGAGCGTTTAATCTTCACAAAGCGGCGCAGAGCGTGTGCCACGAGTACGGTGGATCTCCGCCAGAGACCGCTGAAGATTTAAGAAAGCTACCTGGGGTCGGTCCCTATACAGCCGCCGCTGTCGCGGCGTTCGCTTTCGGTGAACCAGCGCCGATGATTGAGACCAACATTCGCTCGGTGTACTTGTACACATTTTATCCACAGGTGTGTGCGGTGAGTGATAAAGAGCTCCTGCTAACAGTTGAGGAGACCCTCTACAAGCAAGATCCTCGCACTTGGTTTTACGCGCTCATGGATCTGGGCGTTGAGCTCAAGAAGCACACTAAGGGAATAAACCAGCGCAGTAAGCATCACGTGAAGCAATCGAAGTTCGAGGGATCTCATCGGCAGGTGCGCGCAGCGGTCTTGCGCGCTATCGCGGAGGAAGAGAGCCTTCGACGTGCTGATATAACCCGCAAGCTCTCGTACGATGCTGACAAGATCGAAGCTGCGATTGTAGAGCTTCAGTCGGAGGGGTTGATAGAGAAAATTCGCGGTGGGCGGCTAGCTATAGTGGGGTAAGCGTCTTCTCGGGGCGCGCTTCGCAACCGAGGCAGATCGGAAGCTGATCAAAGAGGCACGCCAACGTCAGAGAGTGTTTTTCTCATCCAACCATCGAGGACGGAAGAGTTACGTCTGCAGCGTTTGCATTACTCGTGAATTCGTTCTCCCACTTGGTATGCGCGGAAATGATTGTCTTCGCGTATTGGAGGCTTTGGGTCGGAGGTTTAACGCCGCCGCGCATTGAGAGGACTACATTTGTGGGTCCCCAGTTGTACGCGATGAGCACTCGCTCCCTATTTCCGTTAAACTTACGCTCAAGATATTTGAGATACGCTATGCCCAGGCGGATGTTCGTGGCCGGGTCGTGGAGGTCCTCCGATCGCTTGAGAGCGATCTTCTCACGTTCCGAGATGTACTTGCCGGTTGCTGGCATAAGCTGCATGAGTCCCCTGGCTCCGCGGGCTGATGTAGCCCCGTGACGGAACATGCTCTCGGAGCGAATCACAGCGGCAACGAAGAGGGGATCGTAGCCGGCTTTCTCGCTCTCATTAACGATAACCTCGGCGAGGTCCTGAGTATTTGGTTTGGTCGGGTTGTGTAACCTTATGATTTTAGACACAAAACCGGCTTGCTGGGCTCGGCGCATGGCCTTCATGTCCTGAAGGCGCGCCTCGCTCTCGATGGCAGCCGTTGCCTGATGGGCAGCCCTATCGGAGAGGTTTTTTTGAGTCAAAAGGAAAACCAGGGTAACGTATGAGGCTACTCCGGCGCACTTCGCCAAAGCGTGAAGCGTGCTTCGGATGGGTGCTGATTTTTTACTGATAACTGCTCTGTCCATATCGGCTCTCGCCGTACCTTTAAACGTCTCGCCGCCGGTAAGGCGGAGTGAGGTGCCCGACAAAATGGTGCCTCTCTCATCCAGATGATGGGTATGGCGCAAAGGGTTCCTGAGAAGGCTTTGGAGATGGGCCGCTCGTTGGGTGGTTGTTAGTTAAGTGCCTGATATAATATGAGTATTTATTACTTCAAAGGGGCCGAAGGGTCGGCCTAACGTACTAATGAGTCGTTCTAAACCGAATCAAATTGTGGTTGTTGGAGGGGGGCATGCCGGCATTGAAGCAGCCTATGCCTCAGCTCGGGCCGGCGTCCCAACAGTCCTCGTCTCGTTGCGCCGGGACGGTATCGGTCAGATGTCTTGCAACCCAGCTATCGGTGGGGTCGGGAAGGGGCACCTCGTTAAAGAGCTCGATGCCTTGGGGGGGCTCATGGGGCGAGCGATCGATGCGACAGGCATTCAGTTTAAAACTCTGAACTCAAGCAAGGGTGCCGCGGCTCAAGCAACACGCGCTCAAGCGGACCGAGATCTGTATAAGGGGTGGGTTCAGCGGTTTCTCACAGGGGTTCCCGACCTGACCATCGTTGAAGGAGAGGCAGCATCGGTAGAGGTTGAAGGGAATGTTGTCGTTGGCGTTCGTCTCTCCGACGGGTCATACCTTAACGCGGCTGGGGTCGTGCTCACGACCGGAACGTTCCTGCGGGGATTGATGCACACCGGTCCGTCACAGACTCAGGGGGGACGTCTCGGTGACAAGGCATCGAATGATCTCAGTGATTCACTACGGTCCCTCGGATTCTCCCTTGGGCGACTCAAGACCGGAACGCCTCCACGCCTTCGTCGTTCAACGATTAACTTTGAAGGATTGGTTGAGCATCCAGGAGATACGCCTCCGCCACCCTTCTCTTTCATGACGAAATCGATTGAACGCCAACAAATATCGTGTTGGCAGACAACAACGAATGAGCAGATTCACGACCTTATTCGTGACAATCGAGACCACAGCCCGATGTTCAACGGACAGATACAATCTGGGGGGCCCCGATACTGCCCGTCAATTGAAGATAAGGTATTTCGCTTCGCCGATAAGAAGAGCCATCCAGTGTTCCTTGAGCCGGAAGGGTTTACCTCGGATATCGTGTATCCAAACGGTATCTCCACATCGCTCCCATTCGATATTCAGCAAGCGTTTATTCGCAAAATTAAGGGACTCGAAAACGTTGAGTTCTTAGCGCCTGGTTACGCGGTCGAGTACGATTTCGTGGATCCTCGCGAGCTCCTTCCTACGTATGAGACGAAAGGGATCTCAGGTCTCTATCTTGCTGGACAGATCAACGGAACGAGTGGGTACGAGGAGGCGGGCGCTCAAGGGCTTATCGCCGGCGCGAACGCGGCTTTAAAAGTTCTTGGAAAGGACCCGCTCATTATCACGCGTGGTCAGGGGTATATCGGGGTGATGACCGACGACCTCACCACGAACGGTGTCGATGAACCGTACCGTATGTTTACCTCACGAGCTGAGTATCGCCTCATCCTTCGAGAGGATAACGCCGCCGCTCGTCTGTGTCCGGTCGCAATGGAATACGGATTGTTAAACGAAGAGCAGCGCGTGGCCTTTGAGGAGCGACAGAACGCCTATGAGCGCGCGACGAAATGGCTTTCGAACACCTATGCTAAGCCAAATGAGTCGACGAACTCGTGGCTTGAACAAAAAGGTACCGCAACCCTTAAAGACCGAGCTTCTCTCTCGCAACTTGTAAAACGACCGCAGCTCTCCCTTGATGATATCTTGGAGCAGTTCCCATACGACGAAGAGCTTTCGACAGACCTTCGCGCAGCGGTGGAGATTGAGTTTAAGTTTCGAGGATACCTCGATCGACAAGAAGATGAGGTTCGACACCTGAAGAAGATCGAATCAGAGTTGCTGCCCGCTGATTTTCCGTACGACCAGATCAAGCAACTTCGTCGAGAGGCTGTTGATAAGCTCAAGAAGCATCGCCCAGCTTCGATAGGACAGGCCTCCCGAATATCGGGCATGACACCTGCAACTATCTCGATAATCGCTATGTATTTGAAGCGGTATCGAGAGGGCATGTTTGGAGCGTCCGAGCCGGAATGTTCTAACGGTTAGGACCGTTGATGCTCCTTTCAATCCCATCGGCCAATGATGAGATAGGGTGAGAATAAGGTGATTGTATGAGATCTCCAACGTCAACGTCCGTAGCCGCGCTCTCCATGCTCGCATTGGCCTCACTCCCTGGAGAGCGAAGCGCCTACCCACCAGAGATGATTTCACAACAGGGACCGCCGCCCGCGGGAGAGGTCAACCGCATGCACACAGAGGAGCTCGATGATGATAAGACGGAGCCACCGCTCCTACGGCACGAGATCATCTCCCACGATATTATTCGTGATACGATGCTCCGCCGCGGAACAACGTATGTCGTAGAGGGGGAGGTTCACGTTCGCACAGGAGTCACGCTCAGAGTCGAGGACGATGTGACGATTCTTCTCCGGAACGGGTATCGGCCCATGCGAGCCATAGATACGAGCGCTCTTGTTTTTGATAGCGGCTCCCGTCTTGAGGCGCAGAAGATCGTTTTCGGTTCAGCGGATGAAAGCGGAAATAAGGTAACGAAAGCCCTCAACGGAGGGGTATATTTCTGTGGGTCCTATAGAACCGCGACAACAGATGGCATCTCATCTGTGGCCGGGAGCCCAGTATCCCTTTTTAAAGCATCGTGCATTATCGCTGATCACATAGGCAGACCAGATCCTCGAGAGGGAGACGGAGATGATAAGGTTTGTGACGATATCGATGCCGTTTCTATTATTGGGGTAGGGCGAGACGAGTGGCGCATCGCAACCGTTGAAAGCATCTGCTCGGGTGATGATGGTATCGATATTACCAATTCCTCAATCGAATTAGACACCCTTGTGGTGATGGCACCTATCGAGGATGGTATTAACGTAACGAGTAGCTCGATAACAGTTCGGAAGAACTGCACCGTCTTGATGTCACGAAGTGATGCGGTAGATCGGGAGATATTTGATTTCGAGATCGATAATGGCCCGGTTCTCCTGGCGATGCCCCAAGGAGCGCTCGTTACCTTCAGTGGGTACTGGGGAAATCGCGCGGATGACGCCCTTGTCACCTCCCTCGATATGCCTCGACCGCCCGAACTGGGGGCTCCAAACAAGTTTTATGAATTTTCCGGTCCCCTGAGCAAGGGGCCTCTTCGGGTTGATTCAAATACGACTGACTAATCATACGCCTGTGGTGTTAGCAAGCTAACAACCGAATCTGCGATGGCAACTTTTATTCGATTTTCCGCTCTCTCCCGACCTCGCGCGGGAAGACGTGATGACGGTGACGGAGGTTTGTGGGTGCAAGTCCCTCGGGAGGCATCACTAGGTCAGGTCGGCATTTTGTAGCAACTAAGTTGAGTGCGCGCGGAGCAAGGTGACCCTTCTTGCTCACAAGCTGTGGTAACACACTCAGAAGATTAACACAGGCCCACATTCGCGCCAAAAAGAGCGAGATTACTGCGCTGAGCTCGGGCCTCTCAGCACATACCGATACGTGTCTATAAAGTGCTGTCCTGATCGAAATCGTGTGGTGCCCTCAAGCTCATATTGTGGGGCAAAATCCCTTCGGTTAGCGGGAACCGGTACGAACGGATAGTCGATATAGGTAAATGACTGCGGCATGCGCTGGGGGGCAAACGGATTGCTACTGAGAAGTGGTGTTCCATTGTTGCAATCCTTCTGATACGCGGACAAACATCGTACGTGGTTGCTTGTCTCGCGCCCTAGAAGACTGAACATCGCTTGGTTATCAACAACGAAAGGGGACTCAGGGCTAGCGGGAATTTCTTTGATAATGCGCGCGGTAATCTCATCGATATACAGGGCCTGTGTATTATAGAAGAGTTGATCTCTGCCGAGTCCACAGCATTCACCGGTCCTCGATGTCATAGCGAGTAGTGAGGCGTCACCGAATGGGATAACGCCGTAGAACCATTTCGAAACTGGGTCGATAGTTACCAATGACGAGCTTACTTGAAGCGAGATAACGAGTGCCAGAATAGAATTACGGACCCAACCGCTGATTCCCGCGAAATAGGTAGCATAAAGGAACGCTAGGTGAAAAAAGGGCACCGTGACGAGGATATATCTGGGGTTGTTAAAGTGAAGGCAGCGGGTTGTGGCATAGACAGCGATAGAAAGGAACAGCAGTCCAACAGCGAGGAATGACATAGCTCGTGTAGCATCGGCGCGGAGAGAGGCTCTTCTCCCAATAATTCTATACGCTCCCAGCCCGATACAAACCGGCAGCAGGAGAGTTTCAATCCAATGAAAGTTTAAGAGGAATACATTGAAGAGATAATTGGTGGCGGCTGGAGAGGTAAAGTCAAAGGTAAAGAGAAGGTCGAAGATATTGTTTGGCCGAGACCAGCACGTGCCTTTGAGGTGTTGCGAGTCAAATGACGTCGGAAAGATTTTGAAGAGGTACATGCTGGACCAATACGCCAACAAAGGAACGAGTGTGACCATGAAAAACCGGGTTGCAAGGAGTCTGGTAGCAACCTTGAAGGAAGGCGCCCCCTTGAAGGAGACATAGAGTAAGGTCGCTGATCCGAGGAGTCCGAATAGTGAGAGAGCGGTGGCTTTGGCAAAAAGGGTCATGAGTCCAAAAAACATCGCCACAAAAAAGTGACGGCTCAACATCGCAGCGATATAGGCGGTTATGAAGGAGGTAGTCCCGAAGTCGGGTGTGATGATTAGGGTGTAGGTAACGCTTAGGGGATCGCACGCGAACAGCGCTATAGGAAAGAGGTAGTCGATGAATCTCGGCGAGTTTCGCAGTATAGAAGCTCGAAGAATCACTACGATAGCGTACAGGTAGATGAGAAAGAGAAGGAGATTGCCGAGATAGAGCCCGGGAATGCCAGCGCCGGTAACAGTAGAGAAAAACCACAGGGGCGTGAGATACGATACGGTCGGATCTCCCAAACCGCATCGCGCTAATGGGAAGGCGGGAGATTGATGGCCTATCTCTAACGCGCAACGAGCGTATATAGCGCTGTCCCAAAGAGGTATAATTTCATGCAACCTAAACAGTATGAGTCCTACGGGGACGAGGCTCAGAATAAGGCAGAGGCACGTCGCGCTACGACTCATCATGTTTCCTCGCTCGCCCATACCGTTGTCTCGCGCCTAAGTTTTTTACGCAGGAATTTCGGAAGGATAGGCGATTCTCTTGAACGGGCGCAAGTGATTGATACGTGGCAAGAGCGTGAGAGTCCTCTGCTGGCCAGCGCTCGCAATGCGTACCCCACCCACGAGTGCGTGCTTAGTGCTACGAACAATGGGAGAGATATGCCAGGACAGCCGACATTTTATCGCCTCTTATGCGATAAGATGTAATCGGAGCCGCGATAGCCTGGGCGCCTTGTTAGCCGAAAATAAATTAGAGGCGAAGAAAAGTAGAGGTGAAGAAAGCAGAATGCTGAACGCCAAAAAACCTTTGAGCTCGTATACCTGCTGCCACTACGCTCTCACGAGGGAGCGTTCCGGTAGCAGGGATACGAGCGTACAAAACCTTCACTAAAAAACATCCCTTCCCCTCGGGAGCCCACCGTTTGTTGTGTGAGAACAAAGGTGGACTCCCGTCATCTGATGACCATACACATGAACCGTTACAGGCCAAGCTTGAGCCGAAGCGCTTCGATCTCCCGCTCTCGTTCTTCAATAGAGAGTTCGGTGATCCACGGTGGCAAGACAGCCGGATAGCTGCAGTGCTTAGCCGCAATCAAGCCTTGGAATCGGCGACGCTCAGGGAGCGCCTCGGCTGCCGGAGGACGCCACAGTTCAAGCACCCTTTGGAGGGGTGTATCCTTGTGGGCCTTGGCCTCAGCGATCAACTCGCTGAGATCCCGCGATGACCACGTCTCCGTGGTCTTGAGCAACGTCGCTTTGAACTCATTCGGGACGGTGATGCCGGCCCGAGTAAGAAGCTGCACGACGAACTCTTCGCGTTCGGCGCCTTGCAGATCCAAGATCGGAATCTGCACCGATGCACGCGAAACGATATCCGGGTCGAGCAGGTCAGGGCGTGAGGTCATCAGCACCCAGAGAAGCCTTCCCCGAAACCGCTTGTCACTCATCATCTGGATGATGCGCCCCGAAAGGCGTTTCTCCGTCTCATGAGAGTCTCGACTGTGCACCGAACCGAATGCCGTATGCGCTTCATCGACCGTAATAAGAACACGGCCGAAGTTGAGGAGCTGAAAGCGCAGCAACTCAAAGAGCGCGTCGGTTCCGCCATACCACTGGGAGCGAAGTCCGGTGAGTTCGATCACCGTACGTCCACTCTTCGCGGCGAAGGCTTCAACCGTATAGGTCTTACCGCCTCCGTTTGGACCGGGAACGATAATCACTGGCACCGCCGTCGCCGGATCGTCACACCGATCGAAGGCGAACTGCATCGATTCCTTGACTGCCTTGAACCCCACAAGGTCATCTGGTGTGTGGGTCGGCATCTTGAGGATTGCGATTCCGTTGAGCGCCACCGCGAGGTGGTTGTTGGCTTCCACCAACAGTCCTTTGCGACAGACGGGCTGTTGTTCACCCGCCGCCTGCATCAGAACACTCTCCAGTTTCTTGAGCTGCAATCCAGCGCCATCCTGCGCGATCGTTTCAATCGTGGGATCGAACGTCACGTTTGCATACGCAGGCTTTCGCCCCGTGTGCCGCAGGAAATGGAGCCGCTCGGACTCAGTCGGGAGCCCAATCTCAATCGGCTCGACCGTGGGAAGATTCAGCACCGCGCGATTAAGCTGCGATAGCTGGTCAACCACGATCACGACCAGGTTATGTCCCTGGTAGAAGTCGCTTTCAAACCAACTCAGAGCCTCAGCGACTCGGAGCCGATCGAGCTCGGGCAACTTCTCCAACTCACCGCTGGGGAGCATAGTGGCTCCATGAGCGATGAGCACAGCGAGCGCGGGGAGTTTTGGCTCCTTGGCGCGCGCCGCTTCCACACCTTCGCAGATGTGTCGCGCCAACACGAGGTTGGGCAACGGTGCATGGTTGTTGTGCGGGTCGGGCAGGCTTTGCACCTGCTTTGCGACCCCCTCAAAATCCTTGCCTGCTTTTTTGAGCGTTTCAGCGACTCCCTTTCGGTCGTCCTCCGAAGGGAAGCTCAAGCCGCGAGCGGGATCAAAGAGGATAGTGTTGAACCGCACCTCGTCTCCGGCCCTGTCGTCTTCTCGCTGCCAGCGGCCGGTAAGCCGGACGCTCAGCAGATCGATCAGTGACATGTATTCCCCCTTGCGAGGGTTCCAGAAGAGGTCGTTGCGGTTCCCGTAAAGAACCACCACCCGTTTGCCGCGAAGCGAGAAGGCTCGTTCCACGGAATCAGAGAATGGTGGCCATGAAGGTGCGGCACTATTCATGCGACACCTCCTTTGCGCGTGGTTCAACAGACACAGCATCCGAATGGGTGGTAACCCTCTCGGAGAGCTTAAGCGGCTTCTGGCCGTTCGGCTCAATCGCGGTGCGACGAATCAGCTCAACCGAGTCGAGGAAGGCAGCGTCCAGCTTGTATCGCTGGTCGTGCATCTGCCGTCCCCCAGGGGTTTCGATATCCACCACCACAAGCGCACCGTTTCCGGATGCGCCATCGTCGTAGGTCCAGTGCTGGGAGAGACCGATCACTCGGCTCCCCAGGAACACGGCCTCGCGCAGATCGTGAGAGACAAAGAAGATGGTCATCTTCCCGCCGTCCCACTTCTCCAACACGAGGTCTTGGATCCCACGACGTGTGGTTTCATCGAGACCCGAACACGGCTCGTCCATCACCAGCACCTTCGGTTCGGTGATGAGAGCCAACGCGATTGCAACCCGCTGCTGCATGCCTCCGGAGAGTTCGTGGGGGAACTTCTTTTCAGCGTCCGTGGGGAGCCCCACATCAGCCAGAAGTGCTCGGGCTCGTTCCCGAGCCTCACGACGAACACGCCAATAGCTTGGCAGCAAGAGCAACCGTTCAGAGAGGTTAGAGTGAAGGCCTTCGTATCCAAGGGCCACGTTATCGAGGACGGTCGCATGGGGCATCAGGTTAAGTCGGTAGTCTTGGTAGACGATACCGGCTTTTGTGCTTACCCCACTAACTTCCTCGCCGTCGATCGCCACTGAACCAAAACTCGGTGAGAGCGCTCCGAAGAGCAGGTTCAGAAGCGTTGATTTGCCGCAGCCGGATGGACCGACCGCAGTGACCAGTTCCCCTGCGGAAACTGGGAGGTGAACGCGGTTCAGGATCGTGCGACCCGGAAAACGCATTCCCACTTCATGGAACAGGATGTTTGACATGTTGGTGAGTTATTTGATGTGTTTTCGAATGAGCGCGATCACTTTTTGTTGAACCACGGATACCTCCACGAGATCCACACACCCAAGAGACGGTCGATGATGAAACAGAGCAGAGCCACCCACAAAACGTAGGGGATGATCTGGTCCATCAACATATTTCTCTTGAGGAGGTAAACCCGGTACCCAATCCCCGCGGAGGCCGCGAGGAATTCGGCCGCCATAAGACAGGCCACCCCCATTTGGAGCGACTCGCGAATGGCGGTAACGACCTTCGGCGCGATACCCGGCAGAATGACCCGATAGAGGATCTCAAACTGGGAGAGCCCAAGACTCTGCTTACCTTGGATAAGCTTCATCGGAACCTCGGACGCCGCGTTGTAGGTCGCGAGCGTTACCGAGAAGAAGAAGCCGATGATGACCGCCATAATTTTAGGCAGCTCATCGATTCCAAAGGCGATGACCAGCACCGGCGAAATCAGGATCGGGGGAACGAACCCCAGAACCCTAATCACCGGACCGAACATCGCTCCGCAGTACGGGAACGCTCCCATATGCAGCCCGAGAAGTACGGCGATACCGACCCCATAGGCGTACGCCCACAGCAGCCGTTTGCCGGACGCGATGGTGTCAACTTTCAGGATCGGCTGTTTGAGTCGCATATCCTCTTTAAGGGCGATGGTTTTCACCCCGGCAAGGATCTGCTTTGGATACGGCATGATTTTTTCTTTATCGATGCCATCGTTTTCCACAATGCTTGCAGCGTGACGCTGCTTGGCTTTGTGAATGTATGTTCCGCATAGAACGAGGAACGGAATGATCGCGAGGATCGCCGCTATCGTTCTCGTCGGAACACAGTCGGTGCGGAGAAACGGGTTTCTAATCCGTTTCCACCACGGTCGTTGCGTCGAAGACGCGCTTGTTTGCATGGTTTTGGTTTTGGGAGTTACTGAATCGTCATGACGTCACCACTCGGTGGCGCCTGAAGAGCAGTTCAGTATCTGCTTTCTTCGTCTACCCGAAATCCTTGTCGCCAAGGCGTAAGGGTAGATGGAGGAGAAGACAAGTAGGAAAAACATTCTAGAAAAACCATCGATAGTTGTGTCTGTCGACACAACACCCCGATTTGAGGTGCTGTGTTGACAGACAACAACGAATTAAAAACCTTCGTAAGAACCGTAAGCACATCCGTGACCTCCTGAACATGTATCGCTACATGCCAGGAGGCTAGGATGGGTTTGCTTTGGGTTTTATTAACCGCACGTTACGTATTTCTACATTCCGCACGGAAACTCTTCGGTTACTTCGACGCAGCCTTCATATATTGCGTATCGAAACGCAAAACTACGTTGGCTTTATCTCCAACAACCGAACCATCAGGAAAGGCGATCCCCAGGGCGTCCACCGAAGCGGCGGATCCAAGGTAGCCTTTGGCGAAGAGGAACTGCCGCACCTTTTCGGTGGCGGCCTTGTTCTCCGCGCCCTCAGTGAAGCGCACAGCGTCCTCTGGGGTCCAGAAGAGCGCCGTGGTTTTCAACTGCGCGTCATACTCGGCAAGGGTGCACTCGCTGGCTTTCGCCATCTCCGTGCGCGCCGTTTTGGCGGCCTCCGAACGACCTTGCATCCGACCAAGGATCTGATACCAGCCCTTGGCGAGGATCTGCCCGACCTTGGGATTCTTCTTCAGCACACTGGTCTTGACGACCAGGAGATCCTGGATCTCTCCGGGGATCTTTGCGCTGTCGAAGAGCCGCACAGAGCCCACTTTCTGCTCACACTGGAGCGTGAAGGGGGCCCAGGTCGTCACCGATGGCACCTGACCGCTGGTGAAGGCGGCGGTGAGTTCTGATTCGGCCTGGTTGTAGAGGCTAAACGAGCTGAGGTCTCCCCCAAGCTGTTCAACCCCCCGCGCCAGGAGATACTCGCTCACGGATTTCTCCACGATTGAGATCTTTTTGCCCTTGAGGTCCGCGAACGATCTGACCGATTTGCCGTCGCCGATAACAGCATCGTTGCCGTTGCTGTAATCACCCATAACGACCACCGTACTGTCGATTCCGGCGGAGCCGGGACCCATCAGGAGGTCCATGTTGGTGATGACGATGGCGTCGGTCTGGCCGGAGGCGTAGTTCTCAATCGTTTCCCCGTAGGTGCGGGGGACGAACTCGAACGTGACTCCTTCAGCTTTCCCGAGTTCAGCGAAGATGCCGTTGGTGTCGCCGTAGTAATACGGCATCCAACCGGCGTAGACGCTGATCCCGACCTTGACGGTTTCAGCGGAAGCGGCGGTGATGCCGCCGATGATAAGGAGCGCACTACATGCGCTGCGAATGAGTGAGGTAAGTTTCATAGTTTTCTGTATCTGAGCGTTCTAACGGTTTTGGTGTTGGCTCGCCCCACCTTGCTTTCGCAGAGGTGGGGCGAGGTTCTGACCGGGTATTAGCCGGCCATTGTGGGTTTCGTGGCTTCGGTCTCCTTCTTGTCAGCGCCGTCCGACGTGCCACCTTCGCGCTCTTTTCTGCGCGCGGCGAGCATTTCGGCCATGCGGTTACCAGAGGTCGACTGCGACCCGGCTGCCTCATACTGAGCGTCCTGACGGGCGACATCGGTGCCGGCGAGACGCTCGGAGATACGAGCTTTGGACTTGAGGTCCTCATTGGATTTGAGAACAGCTGCCACCGGATCGAACTCATCGTGCTGCGACAGCCCGGCAAGGCGGTCGTTGAGCTCGATAAGCTGCTCCGACGAGACGCGATCGGCGATCGCTTGAGCCTCTTTAGCAGGCAGATCACGCAGCTCGGCTTGGAGCTTCGTGAGGTTCTGCATGTGAGACTGCATGCTGTTCTCGAGTTCCTTGATGGACTGTGCCAGTTGGAGCTCTTCCGCTTCGAGGCGCTGAATGTCAGCGTCAAAGCGGTCGAACGCCGCCTGGTGGCGGTCCTTCTCGGCTTGCTCATTGGCTTTTTCAAAGAGGCTCAGCGCCCCTTCGCGTTTGCCGAGGAGTTCCTTGAGGCTCTTGCCGACCTCGGTGAGGCGATTGCGTTTGCCTTGGATCACGCCTTCCACCTGAGCGACCGCGTCACGGAGGTCCGTGTAGCGTTTACTCAGGTTCATGGCCTTGATCTCGAAGGCGTCCTTGATACCGTCCACAGAGCCCGTGAATTGGGCTTCTGCGGACCGCTTAATTCCGAGCGCGGCTCGGATCCACCGGAACAAAAAGAAGTTCCAGATACTTTTGGTCATTGAGGGTCTAGTTTGCATGGTTTGATGAGGTGGGTTACTGCCCTTTGTTTCCGGCTTCGAGATACACCTGATCGTCAACCGCTCCGTTGAGGGCGGGTTTGTTGAGACGACCTTCGACACGACGGGCCGCCTGGAGAGCCATGGTGAGGCTATCCGGGGCGCCGTTGTGCAGTGCTGCCGCTTGAACTCCAACCGGGAGGTCAGCGGCTATCTCGAGCTTGGCTTCATTGAATGCGGTCGTAAGGGCATCGACAGCATCCATCGCTTGTTCCAGTTCCTGTTCCTTCTCTTCGTGCAGTTCGATCAGCCTTGTGAGCTGATTGAACCGTGCACGAGCCGTCTCGTCCTCATTCTCAGACAGCTTCCTCTGAAGGCGCGTTCTCTGTCCCCGTTGTGTGCTCACATCGGATTCTTCGAGCGCTTCGTGAAGTTGACTGGCCTGTTTGAGGATGACGATACCGTGGAGAAAGTTCTCCTCGGCTAGTTCGAGGTAGCGGGTCGACCGCCGGCCGCGTAACGGATCGTTTATGTGCGCTCTGAGGTCCTCGATGAGGCCCTCAAAAGCCACCTTGAAGTTTTTGGCGCGGCGAGCAAGCTCCTCCGCATCTCTTCGGTTCAGGTTCTGAATTACTGTGACAATTTCCTCAAGCTGTGCGCGCCGAAGCGCTTCACGAAACTCAAGGACTACCTTCTTGGCGTATTCAGGCCCGCGGTACAGGTACCGGTAGGCGAATGTGCTAAGACCAACAAAGGCGAGCCCTACGGAGGCAACGAGGCCTCCAAGGCTCGCCCCAAAAAGAAGCCCATGCGTCATCAGGACCGAGATCAACCCGAGCGGGTATCTCCAGATCCATCCGGAATGCATGACCTTCCGCATCGTTCGGCGTTGAATATCAGCAGGGGTAAGGCTGCTGAGCATCTCGGCCGGCGAAGACACATCAGTGAAGGAGTCGTTCCCCCACACAGGGCCGGAAGGGGGACCAGTGCCTCCCTCCGGCTCATAATCATATTTTCGTACGGCCATCTAAGGCTTGGTGTTGGTGTTAGAGTTTAGTCCCCTCCACCAGGATGAATTCAACTCGGGCCATGCGCGCGCGATACGCTCGCTCACCCTCGTTCTTCTTCCTGATGGGAGGTTTTGTTGACCCTGCTCCTTCGGCTTTTACTCGGTTCGGATCAACCCCGTGTGTTACGCGCAGGTATTGCGCCACCACTTGGGCACGCTCAAGAGAGAGCGCTTGATTTTGAACCTCATCGCCGTAGCCGGTGTGACCTCGGATGATCACACGCAACGCGGAGTAGTTGTTATTGAGAAGCTCCGCTGCTTTATCCACCGCCTGTTTACCGGATTCGTCGAGCAGGTTGTTTCCCTGCTGAAACGTCACCGGGTCTACATTGAGTGGTCCGTATTCGCGAAGCTTCTTCCATCCGGCGTCATCGATCTGCTCAAAGGTCACCTCGTTCGCCACGGTCGTGGCGTCAAGGATCCCTACCGAACGTTTCGACAGCTCTTCAAGGACGCTTTTGTTGATGATCTGAAACGGATTTACACCCGCAAAGGACTTTGTGCGACGCAGAACGTCGCTGCACGAGCTGACCGTGTCCACGATCTTTTCGCTCGTTCTCGCCCCTTTTCCAGTATCAACGCCAAACTGCACTTGGCAGTTCTCGAACAGGTCTGCCCAATCGAAATGGGGCAAAACCTGCTCAAGCCGATCCCGCTTAATTCCCGTATCTTTCGCCATTTCATCCAGCATCTTGGTTTTGTTCATCTGGTAGTAAGCCAGAGTGCCAAAATACGCTTCGAAGAAGCGGAGCAGCTCGCTTGGTTGCTTGTCGATCACCTCGCGGTGCACGACAAACACGTCCACGATATACCCCTGGAAGGCATCAGATCCGAGAATAACTTTGAGTCGCTTATCCTCCAAGGCTTTGGAGAGTTCAGGTTCCCAGAGCATTGCGGCATCAACTTGCCGAGCTTTTAGTGCCTCTTCCACTTTGTCGATGGCTGTCTTCGGCTGTCTCCATCCCGCGCTTTCACGCAGAGAGGGTAGGTCGAAGTTGGCAGTCACCATGTCGAGGAAGAAGCTGCTCGGACTCGCGTCTACATAGGCTACCTTCGCTCCGTTTAAGAGCTCGGTTACCTTACCGGTTGGAAAACGATCGCTGTAGCCTACAAGAGCGTCAGCCCCCGCAGAATCTGCAACGACCCCGACAATCACACCTGGGTAGCTGAGCTTGTGGCCCAGCTCCAGGTAGACATTCACGGGGAGCACCATCGCCTGGTACTCCCCGCGACTAAACTTCTCAAGCCTAGACACATAATCCCCGTTGTCATCATTGAAGCGGATATCCAGCCCTTTTGTGGGGCCCTGTCTCCGCATCTCCGGTGATTTCAAGAACCAGTATCCGAGATAGCCATCACCCGCGACGGTGAAGGCCTTTGCTTGCGAGCGAGGGTCGCTCGTTCGAAGTTGCACCCCCTCCTCCGCTTTCTGCTTCCTCATGTCCCAGAGCTTGGTGACCCCCCAGATTGCGAGCAATCCAAGGATAGCGATTCCCACCAAGATGAAGAACTTGAAGGAGCTCGGCGGCTCTTCGTTCTCGTAGTTCACGTTTGTGTTGGTTACTTTACTGGATCGAAGGACTCTAATTCAGCCGTGGCGTCTGCCAGGGCTTTTTTGAGTTCTTCGAGATTCTGTGCATTCTGATAGAACACGCTCCACTGTCGCAGGGCGTGGTCTCCTGCCAATTGGAATCCGATGGTGTACAGCGGGATCGACTCCCCCTGATCGAGTAGACGTTGCATCTTCCGTGTGAACGGCGTCAGCGAGTCACTCGATTGTCCATCGGTAAGGACGATAAGCCGAAACTCACCGTATCCCAACTGCATCGCTCTTTTCGCAACGAGCGTTTCCGTGCCTTGTACGCACGCGCGACCAAGCGGGGTTCCTCCGCTGGCAGCAAGGTTGTTGATCGCTTTCAGGATCGCTACTCGGTTTTTGAGACCAAGTGGTACCCGCTCACCTTCTCCATCCGCGTCGAAGGCATAGAGCCCGATAGCAACCTCCTCTGGGAGTCTGTTTACGAGCTCAAGAGCAGCCATCTTCGCGCTTCGGATACGATCCCCGTCCATCGAACCGCTCCCGTCTAAGACGAGGTAGAAGTTCTTCTGTAGAGACTGGACCGCGCCCGGCGGTGGAGGGTCAGGAGGCGTTTGCGCGCCTCCTGTCGTTGACGTTGTATTCGATGCCTCAGTTGCAGGGCTTTTAGGGCCCTGGGGTGGTGGATCGCAACTGGTCAGTCCGACCAGCGCCACACAAGCAAGTGGAAAGAAACGTTTCATGTGAGTGATTGCTCCTTTCGTTTAGTTACTTGCTTGGGGTGAATTCAGCTGCTTCGGCCTCCACGTTCAACACGCGGAATACGACACGACGGTTCGCCGACCATTCTTCTTTGGTTTTAGGTTGCGGGAATTTCGGTGAGGAAACGCCCCTACCCGTAGCCAAGAACTGCGATTCGTCAACAAGGAGTCCCTTGGTCTTGCAATAGGCCAGGTAACTCTGACGAACCGCGTTTGCTCGATTGAGCGAGAGGTTTTTTGCAGCCAGCTCTTTTTGCTGGACGATAAGCGGATTTTCACCCGCTGCTCTCGCTTTCTCAATTCCGGTCGGATCACTGTGTCCCTCTACCGCCACAACCGCACCACCGAAGGTGCTGGCGAGCTTCAGGGCTTTTTCGTAATCGTTAGCGTAGCGCGCTATGTCGAAACTGGCTTGATTGGGGTCGAAGTTAATTTCAACCACAAACAGCGTACCAGAGTCCCACGATGTCGATTCAGCTTCGATGGCCGAGGCCAACTTGGCGGAATCAAACTTCGCGGACGCGACCGCGGATGTGTCGGTGTTCTTCAGACCAGCGGCGAGTGCCGCATAGTCCCATTCAGCATGAGTCAGCGCGGTTTTGCCACGCATCAACCCCATGCCTACTAACGTTGCTTGAATCTCTTCAGAGATGACGTTGAAGTTACGGAGCGTTCCGAGAGCTTTGAAGAACTGAACATTTCCCGCGTGCGACACGAATTCAGCGTCACTGATCATCCCTTCCACGTCAGCTGTCATCGTTGAAGTGCCGAACAGAAGCTCGGCGCTTTTCGACAAAAGCTGCTGATACCTCGCACCTTTTTGAGCGCTCATATCACCCAAGGCCTCCTGACCACGCATAAGGACATGCACGATCTTCTGCGCCTTGTCGCGGTTGGCGTCCAGCCAGTCCTTGCGGACAGCCCAGACGTCAGCGATCACCTTGCTCGCTGTCTTGGTAGACAGCGAGATGCGAGCATCCTTTACAGAACCCTCACTACCGGTCCCCACCTTACCTCCGCTGGTCAGAGCGGCGGCGTCGGGAGAGATAGCAGCGATAGCGGCGATCGAGGCGTCGGTGCCGAAGGCAGATACGGGATCAACCGCTTTGCCCTTTGTGTCGTATTTCGGGAGGGTGAGCTCCTTCATCCACACAAAGCTCACATCACGGGGAGAGAGCCCCGCGCTTGAGAGCACCGTTCCCACATAGTCCATATGGGGGCCGAAAAGCTGAAGGGCGATTTTTTTCCCTTTCAGATCGGCCGGCTTGAGATCGCCACGCACAACCACGGTGTCGCCACCGTTGGACCAGGTAATCTGGTTGAGCACGACAAGCGGAACCCCTGCCTTCGCGAATGCCGGTTGAACGGCAAGCACTTGGGCCATGGTTCCACGAAAGAACGGCGATTCGCCGTTCAAGACCGACTGCGCCTGTTTGAGAGCGTCATCCTCATGCTTGAGCGTGTAGTCCACGCCTTCCGCCGAGTCGAAGCCCTCCATGTCAGCGAGGATCGCCGCCACGTCGCCACCCCACGTGATCACAGGCAGCGTGAGCGGCCCGGCTTTCACAGGAGATGCCTTCGTGGAGAGGGTGTCCTCAGCAGGTTTGGCGTTTTCGGTAACAACCTGCGCTCCGAGGGGGAGCGCAGACATCATAAGAGCGGCAAGAGCCGCGAGGTTTGGTTTCATTACTAGGTATTGGGTCTGATTGTCGGTTTGATAAACCTCTACGTCGGATGTCCGAGTAACCGTACGAAGAGTCGACCATACAAACGAGAACACACATGAGAGATATCCCATGCGTCCTCACTCATTATTGTCTTGAAGAAACACTAAGCGTTGTGCGCCTACTGTCTCCTCCTCCATCTACCCACAATAAAATTTGAAAAGAGCGAACTGTTCCACGCCACGGTAGTGGTCCTAGACATCTCGATTGATAGAGGTGTTTGTGTGATGAACTACGCTGGTAAGCCCGCAGGCCCCGCGAGGAACAATGTAAGCGGCGCATTGTACCGGAATATTTGGATTCACCCAACTTTTCGAGGAAGTTACGCACTCGGGCACTTAGCCTATTGGCAGCTGTCGGGATCGGTTCGGACGGTGGTGTTTTGGGCATATAGCCGTGACTCAATCGATTGCGAGGTCGCCTCTTTGAGGCGACGAATGTACAGTGGGAGCATCAGCACCACCCACCTCCATGTGGCCAAGCAAAACGAAAGCGCCACCGATGCTCGGTTGTTTCAGATTCCGTTACTCGATCCACGAGCGGTAGCCCAACGAACGGAACCTGAGAGCACGACCCCACTCGTTGGAGCAGCAGATCTTCTCCGAGTGACCGAGGTTTTAGAGGCGCATCCAAGGCGCTTTCTGACTAACGACTATACCCGACTTATCACACTTGCTGACAACGCGTCGCTCTCCGAGACCTCCAAGCGCCTGCGAGAGCTCATCCCTCAATCCAGGGATGGACACCTCACCCAAGCCCCGAGCTGGAAGGAGTTCCACAACCCACTCAATCGGGGCGATCTCACGCTGGGGGAGGCCCTTGACGCGCTCGGCCCGTTCGCATTTTCCCAAAATAAGATCCCGATGTTAGTTCGATTGATAGAGAACCCGGAGTGGGATTGGTTACCGTTCTATGATTTCTTCCCTGGTGGAACAACGCTGGCCACCCACGACGCGCTGCATATGCTCCTCGGTCGTGGACTCCTTGAGCACGACGAAGCGTTTGTGATCGGATTTACGATGGGCGCGTCGGGAGAGATGAGTGAGTGGAAGACTCGACTCTTTGCTCTCGTTTCGGGCACGCTCTACCCAGAGGCCTACCGATTTGGAGATTCGGCTCTTGAGATATTCGCGGACGCGGTGCGGCTTGCTTCAGACTCAGGAGGCGCTCCGCTCCACACTCAATCCTATGACACGATGCTCGACAAACCAATCTCGGAGCTACGAGCGCTGCTCGGTATTCCTGAAAAGGGCCTCGCCGAGTACTTCCGCAATGAAGCGATCCGCTTTCCGCGAGATATCGCGAGCCAGAAAGCGGCTCTCAGAGCGGATGGATTGTAAAGCGAAGAATGGCGCAAACGGCACTACGAAACCTTTGGAAAAAACCAACGCTCGCAGTAGTCCGTTTACGCCACCGCATCACGCCGCTTCTTTCAGCAATTCAAGCTTGATCGGAAGATCCTTCTTGAACACCTCAGGGATCGCCTCATGCGAACCGAAAAGCTCGACGATCTTTTTGATAGCTTCATCAGCCGCAGTGTTCGCTTCCGTGATGAATGCGTTAGCCGAGCCGGCAACGAGACCAGGCACTGCTTTCTCCACCGCCGATATGCCTTGCGACAGAACTGGTGGAATAAACGGCTCTGCTTTGCTCTTGAGCTCATTCGCCTGCTGCATAAATCGTGATGCGGCGTCTGGCGCTTTGCTCGCCTGCACGGCGAATTCATATCGTGTTCTCCACCCGGTAAGGGCGTTTGTGGCGTCAGTCAGTTTGGTTAAAAGAGCGTTAGTGGGCTCCATGGTATTGTGTGGGTATTGGTTTGACTGCGAATGTAGTCGATGAAACCTACGTAAAACCTTCTACGTAGCACCGTCGCAACCGTAGACCCCATGAGCATGAAGGTATACGCGTGCGACGAGGCGAGTTCTCCTACCCAGGTAGATTGTGAAAGAGCTGAAGTGGCTATCCTGCCATGGTTCGCTCGGTTTCTCCATGAAGGAAGCCCGCTAGCTCTATCATCCTGAAAGAGCTTTTGTTTTTCGCTCGTCCTTGTTTACCTCGGTCGAACGATTACACTCGCCGAGGAGCGGATTTTAGAAAATAATCCCCTCTTTGAGATTAAGGACTTTCGATGCAACTCGCTCACGACCTGACCGCGCACGATGGTGAACAGAACCAAGTTGAGCCGGAGAATAGCGATACAACCAACTCCGCGCCGGCACTTCTCGCATGGATGACGGTGGTGGTGGCGGCTCTTGGATATTTTGTCGATGTAATTGATCTTTGGCTCTTTTCAAATTTTCGAGTAGCCAGTCTACGAGATCTCGGTCTCACGCCATCTCAGATAACTATTACTGGCGCGTTTTTGATTAACTGCCAACAGGCGGGGCTCCTTCTTGGTGGTCTCTTGTGGGGCATCCTTGGTGATAAGCGGGGGCGCTCAAGTGTCATGTTCGGGTCAATTATTCTGTACTCCGTTGCAAACATCTTGAACGCATTCGTCACGGATGTATCTCAGTATGCAATTCTTCGCTTTGTGACCGGTATCGGACTCGCTGGCGAGATAGGAGCCGGAGTAACTCTCGTATGCGAGATACTCCCCAAACATCAAAGGGGCGTCGGAACCACAATCGTAACTGGTCTTGGAGTCGCGGGAGCAGTAGTCGCGGCGTTGATGGGCAAGTACCTGGAATGGCGCATCGCTTTCCTGGTCGGAGGTATGATGGGACTTGCCCTCCTCGGGCTGCGCTTTCTAACGCACGATTCCTCAATGTTCGCGAAGATGGAGCACGCAGAGGGGATTAGACGCGGATCGCTGAGGCTGCTGCTCCTCTCTCGTCATAATTGTCTGCGCTTTCTAAGCTGTATTGCGCTGGGCATCCCAATCTACCTCTCCATGGGGGTGTTCGCTACGTTTTCTCCCGAAATAGCGGCAGCTTTCGGGTTCTCGGGAACCATCGAGATCTCAAGTGTGCTCCTGGCAACCTCGGTAGGCATGACGGTCGGTGACCTCTTCGCCGGCGTATTGAGCCAAAAGCTTCAAAGGCGCAAGCTGCCTCTTGGCATCCTTCTGATTTCGCTCTGTGTCGTTCAAGGCGCCATCGCCTCCGGATATGCGACAAACGAAACCTCATTTGTATTCCTCTGTGGACTCGCCGGCTTATTCGGCGGCTATTGGGCGTGCCTTCTCACGACATCTGCGGAGCAGTTCGGGACCAACATCCGCGCGACCGCGACGACTATGATACCAAATCTGATCCGCGCTACCGCGATCCCTCTTACGGCCGGATTTGTTGGCCTCAAGCACTCTATGCCGATGCATGAAACTCTGTGGATCCTGGTCGCTGGCAGCTCCGTGTGCGCGTTTCTGGGACTTTTCTATCTTAAGGAGACCTTCCACCGAGACCTCGATTTTTATGAGGAGTAAGGACCAGGTGCTGTGAGTTCTCGCTAGGAACTCATGTTCAGGGGGAGCCCTTATTTCCTTCCTTTTTCCAGTCCCCTCCGACGTTCCTTTGCCCAGTTCTCCTTGTTCTCCTGCCGAGCGCGACCGAGTCCGAGCGCCTCCGCGGGTACGTCACGGGTAATAACAGAGCCAGCGGCAATGAGGGCCCTATCGCCAACTGTGATAGGGGCGACGAGAGCCGAGTTGCTCCCTATAAATACATCTTTGCCTATCGTTGTTTGAGCTTTGTTGTATCCATCGTAGTTGCAAGTGATGGTGCCAGCGCCAATGTTGGTATTTTGTCCGACGATACAATCTCCGAGGTAGGTAAGGTGAGATGCCTTAGCGCCATCGTGGAGCGTGGCGTTCTTGGTTTCAACAAAGTTACCTATTCGGCATTGCTCTCCTATCTTTGAGCCTGGGCGTACGTGCGCAAATGGGCCTACGCTCGCTTCCCGTGCGATCGTGGAGCTCTCAACGTGACAGCCAAGTTTAATAATCACGTTCTCAGCGATAGTTGCATCTTTGATAATCGCGGTACCCTCAATGATTACACCGCTTCCGATCGTTGTGGAGCCCCGAAGCTGCACGTTTGGCCCAACTTGAGCGCCTGGGGCTATTGTTACTGAGGGGTCAAGAAAGCAGCTTTTTGGGTCAACGAAAGAAACTCCCTCACGTTGAAGTCGTTTGATATGACGTTGCGCGAGCACGTCGTTGACGAGTGAGAGTTCATACGGCGTGTTGACACCGGCAGCTTCGGTGGCGTCAGCGAGAGGGAATGCCGCGACAGTTTGTCCCTCCTTGCACGCCTTCTCCACAATATCGGTGAGGTAGTATTCACCTTGCGCGTTGTTGTTGGTGAGCGCCTCAACAGCCGGTTTAAGAAACGCAGAATCCACTGCGTAGAAACCGGAGTTGACCTCGGAGACAAGAGCCTCCTCGGGGTTGCAATCTTTGGCCTCGGTAATTCGGAGGATGTGTCCCTTGTCGTCTCGGAGGACCTTCCCATACCCGTTCGGTGGCGGCGCCTTGAAGGAGAGCATCGTGAGGGTCGCTTTCTTAAACGAATGATACTGCGTGAAAAGCTTTAAAGTTTCGCCGGTAAAGAGGGGGTGGTCAGCGTAGGTGATAAGGACGGTGCCGGTGAACCCTTCGAGAGCGGGTAGGGCGCATTTGACCGCATGACCTGTCCCGAGTTGTTGGTCCTGAATGGCTATTTCAAGAGCGTGTCCCTTGGAGCTGGCGCTCGTCGCGAGGTACGACTTTAAAACTTCCTGTTTGTGACCCGCCACGACGATAGTTCGCGACGGTTTGAGGGGGGCTACCGCGTCGAGCAGGTGGTCGATGAGGGCCTTTTCGCGGGTCTGGGTGACGGCTTTGGGGAGGTCTCCGCCCATGCGTTTTCCTGCTCCAGCCGCCAAAATGATGCAACAAATCGTATCCATAGTGCCTCGTACGGTATCATGGCCTTGGCGGAGAGACACGCCCCCAATGAGGAAGGTGCCCTCTCGACCTAAGATTTGCCGGCAAGCGCCCCTCTCTTTCCCCAAGGTGGGGAGACCTCCAGTTTCGGGGACGACAGAGCCGGCTGTCAGTGAGAGAGCAGTTTCGACATCGAGCCCCTTTTACCCACCCCGCTTCCTTGCTAATTATACGGGGCACCTTAGAGAGGCTTTATGACAGTAAAAATTCACGTTGAAAATCCCGTAGTGGAGCTTGATGGCGACGAGATGACCCGCGTCATCTGGCAATACATTCGCGAGAAGCTCATCCTCCCCTTCCTCGACATCGACATTAAATATTTCGACCTTTCGATGGAGAACCGAGACGCGACGAACGATCAGGTGACGATCGATTCCGCTGAGGCGATCAAGGAGTACGGTGTCGGCATTAAGTGCGCGACGATCACTCCTGATGAGGAGCGCGTAAAGGAGTTTAAGTTAAAGAAGATGTGGAAGTCGCCCAACGGCACTATCCGTAACATCATCGGCGGGACGGTATTCCGTGAGCCGATCATCTGTAAGAACGTTCCACGTCTCGTCCCTGGCTGGACGCAGTCGATCGTAGTTGGTCGTCACGCCTTCGGTGACCAATACCGCGCCACAGACTTCAAGGTTCCAGGCAAAGGTAAGCTCACCATGAAGTTCCAGCCAGCCGATGGTGGACAACCGATTGAGTACGAGGTGTTTGATTTCCCTTCAAGCGGCGTCGCGATGGGGATGTACAACCTTGACGAGTCGATTCAGAGCTTCGCGCGAAGCTGTTTGAACTACGGACTCACGAAGAAGCTTCCGACCTACCTTTCAACAAAGAACACGATTCTTAAAGCGTACGATGGACGCTTCAAAGATATCTTCCAAGCGGTGTATGACGCTGAGTTCAAGGAGGCCTTCACAAAGGCTGGTATCGAGTACCAGCACCGCCTTATCGATGACATGGTCGCGTACGCGATGAAGTCGAAGGGTGGATTCCTCTGGGCGTGTAAGAACTACGACGGCGACGTTCAGTCTGACTCCATTGCGCAAGGATTCGGGTCTCTTGGTTTGATGACTTCGGTTCTCATGACTGAAGATGGACGTACAGTTGAAGCCGAGGCAGCTCACGGAACCGTAACTCGGCACTTCCGGCTTCACCAGCAAGGAAAAGAGACCTCAACAAATCCGATCGCGTCGATATTCGCGTGGACAACGGGTTTGAAATTTCGTGGACAGTTCGACGGAAACCACGCCCTCGTGAGTTTCGCGACCGCCCTTGAGGAGGTGTGCGTTGACGCTGTTGAGAGCGGCAAGATGACAAAGGATCTCGCGCTCTGTATCTACGGGGACGATCTTAAACGAGAGCACTACCTGAGCACGGAGCAGTTCCTTGATGTTATCGCGCAGAATCTCTCTAACCGGATCGCCCACTGAGGGAGTCCTGCGTAGGGGTTTTTCGTAGGGATAGCGGTTCTACAGTTGTTTGACGGTCAAGGTGGTTGGTCGTGACGCGGCGCGGTCTGGTGGACGTTCCCTGACCTTTAAGCGACGCACGGGAGCGAGTTTGAGATACCAAGTGTGTTATACTTGAAGCGGGCGTAACGCTACCCGAGGAAGGGAACCATCTCGGTACGGAGCGTCGAGCTCCCCAGTCTCTGAACGTAACATGGCAACCACAAGGCCTGAGACCACAAAGCACGATTCGCCGGTTTCGCTTGACGATCCGAGCTCCCGCCTTCCGCAAACCCCCTCAGGTTTCGCGGAGGCGTTAATGTCTTTGACAACCGCGCCTCTTCCGAGCGCGCTGTTCCCGGACGGTCTTAGAGAAAAAATGGTGCCAGAGACGCTCGTCGGAGGCGTTGAGGGGGTGAATTACAGAGGCTTCCGCGCTGGGCCCCTCTTTCTCAACGCCGGATCGCGAGTCATTCCTTGAACTTTCTAT
>JAIXQT010000149.1 GCA_027485595.1 Pseudomonadota bacterium
CGCAGCAGGAAATCATTTTTTACCACCCTGCCTGAATACCATCGTCGCGACACTATGCTACCAACGCTCGTCAAAGCCCTCCTTTCCCTCCGCTACGATATCACCGTGACGGGCCTCGAGTCGGTCACGCAACGCAAGGGCGTGCTTGTGATCCCCAATCATCCAGCGGAGATCGATCCGCTCATCCTTTCAACCTATCTCTGGGATCTCCTCAAACCACAACCGGTTGTTCTGGAGACGATGTATGAGCTTCCCTTTCTTAAGCCCCTCATGAAGTGGGTGAGGGCCATACCGATGCCGGATATGGAGTTCGACTCCGGACCTTACAAACGACGACGGATAGAGCGGGCACTCGAGGACGTGAGTGAGCGACTTCGACAGGGAGAGAACATCCTCGTTTATCCCTCTGGAAGGCTCTCAGTGACGGGGGAAGAACGGCTTGGAGCGGCATCCGGCGTTCAGACCATTATCCGAAACTATCCGGACGTATTCGTGGTCATGGTCCGTGTCAAAGGACTCTACGGAAGTATCTTTTCGAAGGCGCTCACCGGTGGTGAGACACCAGATGTCGCTTCGACGTTGAGACAGGGCATCATGATCCTCCTCAAAAACCTCATTTTTCTGGCGCCGAGACGGAAGGTCACCCTCGAGATAGTCACAAATCCATCAGAACTTCCGCGCTACAGCGCCCCCCTCCCCCTTAACCGCTTTCTCGAATCATACTACAACCATCCAACACCCGAGACTCCGACACTCGTTCCGCACCTCTTTTGGAGCAAAGAGCTACCTCAATTGCCTGAGAAACCTGCGGTGAATCACTCATATGACGAGATACCGCCTGCGTTACGGGAAAAAGTCTATAGTCACATCGCTCACATAGGAGCGACCGATATCTCTCGTGTAACGACTGAGACCGAATTGGGTGACGATCTCGGACTCGACTCGCTCACCGTGGCGGAACTCCTCATTTGGCTCGATCGGGAATTCGAGGCCCACGACATCGAGCTCAGCGAGCTCGTTACCGTCGGATCCGTTCTCCGAGCCGCCGCTGGACAGCTCGGGTCCAGGACACCAAAGAGGGAATACCAAGTACCCGGGGAGTGGGCGACCTCCACTGAAAACCGCCCCTCCCCTGCCCTGCAATCATCTCCAACCATAGCTGAGGCCTTCCTGCTCGCGGCGCAGATGATGGGAGATCTCCCCGCAATCGGGGATGCCCGTTCCGGCGTCCTTTCGTGGAGCGAGGTGAAGCTGCGTGTGATCATCCTAGCTCGACATCTTGCGACCCTACCGCATACCCACATCGGGCTTCTCTTTCCCGCCTCTGTTGGCGGATCGCTTGCGGCCATGGCAGCTATTTTAGCCGGCAAGGTCCCTGTGTTCCTCAACTGGACCGCAGGCAAACGCGCACTCCTTCACGCATGCGAAACGACAGGATTACAAACGATCCTCTCCTCTCAAGCCTTTCTCGACATCGTTCAGACTGATCTTGAGTTCCTTGAGGACAAGTTCGTCTTCCTTGAGAATCTGCGCGAGAACCTCACGCTTAAGGAGAAGATCGCGAGCAAACGATTGGCGGGGGAGTCACTTCAGCAGATCTATGAGGTCTTTAACCTCAAAGGACTCTCATCGAAAGATCCCGCGGTAGTGCTCTTCACAAGTGGCTCTGAGGCACTCCCCAAGGGTGTTGTTCTCACGCATGAGAACATCCTCTCTAATATTCGCGGGGTCCTTGAAGCGTTTCCGTTACGAAACGATGATGTACTACTCGGCTTCCTACCAACCTTCCACTCATTCGGATTAACGGTGTGCACACTCCTCCCCCTCGTTACGGGACTTCGTGTGGCGTACCATCCAAACCCAAACGAGAGCAGAAAGATCGCCAGGATCATCAGCCAGTGGGGAGCCTCCATCATGGCCGGCACCCCGACCTTCTTGCGCTCTATTCTTCAAGCGGGCCAGCCAGAGCAGTTCGCCACCCTGCGGACACTCATCTCCGGCGCAGAGCGTGCGCCTCGGGATCTCTTTGAAAAGGCCGCTAACCTTCCGCGCCCTGTCGAGATCCTTGAGGGGTACGGAATCACCGAGTGCTCACCCGTGGTCAGTATGAACAGACCGGGAGAGCCACGAGTCGGGGTTGGTCGCCCCCTTACTGGCACGACCCTCACGATAGTAAACCCAGCCACCTATGAGGAGCTCCCACCAGGCACGGAGGGACTCATCCTCATTCGGAGCGCGAGCATTTTTCCGGGATACCTCGAACCGACGATAAATCCATTCCTCGATATCAGGGGAGTCCGCTACTACAACTCAGGAGATATCGGCCGCCTTGAAAACGGCTCTCTTATCATCACGGGACGTCTCAAGCGTTTCATCAAGATCGCAGGCGAGATGGTTAGCCTTACAGCGGTAGAGGAGGCACTGCAGAAGCAGATCCCATCTTACGATGAGACCCCCTCGATCGCCGTGCTCGCACGAGGAGCCGAAGGCGACGGTCGTCCAACCATCACCCTCTTTACCACCACCCAAACCACCGCTGAGGCAGCGAATCGGATCCTTCGGGATTCAGGCTTTCCTCACCTCGTCGCAATCTCGAACGTCATCACACTAAAAGATATCCCCCTCTTGGGGAGTGGCAAGACCGACTATCAGGCTCTGAAGGGGATGATGTAATCTCGCCTCCAACGTGCGCATCGCGCTTTGCCGACCCGATAAGCGCTCTATCGGTCTAACGGGAGCTCGCGATCAACGCGCTTCGGAAGCGGGTAGAGCGCCCACGCGAGAACGACAGAGATGGTGAGTAAGGGATACACATATCTGCCAAACACCAATATCCGTTCAGGTATAGAACCCGTCGAGTACGTGCCGAATAGGACCCGCTGAAATATATCTGCCGTCGGATACAAGAGTGAAAAAATCATAGCTCCCAATGCAAGCCGGGCCCGTAAGCTCGGATGATGAAGGAGCCTGGCTCCATCAAGGAACAGGGGAATAAAGAGGATAAGCAGATAATGTTCCCAGGTGATCGGACTCACCAAGGGAGAGATCACAAGGAGAGAGAGTATAGCATGCCGCGGCTCCCGATTTCGCACTTTCAGAACCGATGCGACAATCAAACCTAGTGCAAGAGCTGTCCCGAACACAAAATATTCCGATGGTGGCCGGCCCACAAGTATCGGGGCAACTCCATTACCGGACATCTCCACATAACTCGGAAACACTACGTTAGACAAAAGAGAATGGAGCGATATAGTTCCCAAGCCTTGATAGAGGCGTACGACCTCTTGCGCTGCTGCCGGATAGGAGACCAGCACTTCGACCCCGAACGTAGCGATGAGCAAAGACGCTATCATTCCGCCAGAGAGGATAAACGCAGTACGAAATCTCTTATGGGTTCCGACTAAAAAATACAGTGCCACCGGAATCAAAATAGGTCTCAACGCAAGCGCAAGCGAGAAATAAGCAGCGCTCCGACGAAACAGCCCCCTCTCATACGCCCTCAAGAACAGAGCAAGAAGCAACATTTGAGGGAAGCTCCACTGTCCATATATTAAATCCCTGCGCCCTGGGTACGACAGAAGCGACAGAGAGACCCACAAAAGCGCTGTGAGCCACCTGTTCTTAACGCCCGCGATATCCGCAAGCACGAAGAACGCGGCCATGCCGCATCCCACGCACACCACAACCCAAAGCTGATTCGCGACTTGAAGGGGAAGGAGCGAAAAGGGGATGAACGCGAGGCTCAGGAGCGGCGAGTGCGGACTCGGGTGCGGGAGGAGCCCCCCCATATCTTGCCCCAAAAAATGTCTCACCAAATCAGGGGTAGGAAGTCTATAGTCGACGCCGTTGACGATCGCTCGTCCCACGACGTAGTCCTGAGTAATGTCCCTCTTTATGATCGCCTCTGATGTCCCGGCGAGCTCCACAAGTCTGAGAGGGTATCCAAAAGCTGTTATCACTATCAGACAATAGATCGCACGGCGCACCGCTCGGAACGGATTGC
>JAIXQT010000025.1 GCA_027485595.1 Pseudomonadota bacterium
CGGAGGAGTACGTCCTCACCGGATCATCGATCACATGCTCTAGCTCAGCGAAACGGACGATATCGTCAAAACGCGCGCTAATCTCCTCTCGCGTCAGTCCATGCATAATTCCAGCAAGGACGAGGTTTTCCCTGCCCGTAAAGTCAGGGTGGAATCCGGCTCCGAGCTCGATAAGGGCCGCGATCCGACCACGCACACTCACGACACCGCTTGTTGGCTTGTAGATTCCCGTGATGAGCTTGAGAAACGTGGACTTGCCGGAGCCGTTGCGCCCGATCAATCCGATCGAGGCTCCGCGAGGGATCCTCATGGTAAGGTCCTTGATGCCGACGGTTAACGGCGCCTCGATCTTCTCTCCAGATGCAGGCCGCCCCCTTAGTCTGGCGAGCAAAGCTTGCTTAAAGGTCGTATATCCGTTGGCGGCGCGGGTCTTGCGCTTGAACACCTTCGAGAGGTGGCGGATATCAACCACGTAGTCGACCTCGTTCGAGGGCTCTACAGATCCATCAACATGTACGGCGTTCGCGGAGCTCATCACTGATCGTTGCGTCCAATTACATACACGTCGGGAAGATTGCGGTACCGTTCGTTGTCATCCATCCCGTATCCAACGAACCATTCCGGACCGGAATACTCGACACCAACCCAACACGGTACAAAGGTCGGACGCGGAAGAAGCCTTCGCACAAGAACAACCGTTCGAACCTCTCGAGCACCGCGCTCAAGAAGGGACTTTTCAAGCTGCTCTAACGTTCGACCGGAGTCGCACACATCGTCGACAACGAGAACGACTCGCCCCTTGATCTGGACCGGGTCAGCGAACTGGTCAACCGTGACCTCTTTGGCGGAGTTAGTTCCCGCATCGTAGGCTGAGGTCTTCACGGGGGCGATCTCGATAGAGGAAGAGATGCACCGAGAGAGGTCCGCAAAGAAGTAGACCCCGCCCCGAAGAACCGGGATGGCCACAACATCAGTCCGGGACTCGGCCCAGACGCTCTTGCACCACTCGTCTATCTCAGCACCTAGCTCCTTGACTCGACTATCAATCCGGTCTCTTGAGAACTGGAGCTTAAAGTTAGCTGGAATATGCTGCCGAGACCCGCTATCGTTTGAATAGGACACTACATTACTCCTTCTAATGGGTTCTACGAGAGTTGCGATGAGAGAGCGGCACTATACTGGCTTTTGGAGCATTGGCGCAATCATACAGGTACACATCCTCCTCGTTGGGGCCATCATGCTAAACGGCTGTAACGATTCAACGAACAGCTCCCAGACCCCATCGACCTCGACCGAAAGCTCGGCCTCGCCCACCGCCCTGAGCGTTCCTCAGCTCATGGAGCTCCTGAGCGATCGCATTCAAGGGGCATCCGGAGAGATGCAGCAAGCCCTTGGCCCTCAGGGCGGGGTCATCCAGGAGCGAACGAGGGAGGAGGTAGAGAAGCTCTTTCGGTGGGAGTATCGAGTAGTCGAGACGGATACAGCGATGGCCGCCGCGGAGTTTGAGAAGCGCCTCGGTGAGTTAGGCAACGAGGGATGGGAGTGTTTTCACATATCCAACTCGCCCCAGAGCCTACGGATCACCTGCAAACGTCGCCCGAGGAGCGCCCTCAATTATCTGAAGCTCATTCCTGGACTCTAGCAAGGCCCTTACATATGTCTAATCGCTCTCAACTCTCGGTTTTGGTTATGACCGCTCTCCTCTCCGGGTGTGGAGCGGGACGGATGCCGGTCGCGCCCGGAGAGATACCTCGCGGAGAATACGTCACCTCAGAGGATGAACAGTACGGTCAACAGGTGCTCGCGGCGCTCACACGCTCCTACCCCCTCTCGCGCGATGATGACGCCATTAACCGCGTACGCGATATCGTCTCGAACCTCGCCGACGCGGCGGGTGCCGGCGAGGCGCCGTGGAACGTCTACGTCCTCCGCGGAGACTCCGTCGTCAATGCGGCCGCCACTCGGGGAAATTTCGTATTCGTGTGGTCAGGGATGCTACGGACAGTTCGAAACGACGGTGAGCTCGCCGCCGTACTCGCACATGAAATGGGACACGTGCTGGCGAATCACACGCAACCTACCCCCTCGGAGGAAGCCAGTGAGATCATGGCAAGCGTCGGAGGAAACGTCGCCAGCCAGGTAGTTGCGGTGCAAGGTCCATACGGAGCGCTCAGCGGAATCGCCGGCATCCTGGCGGAGCAAGCGATTAAAGCGTTTATCGTCAATCCGGAGTCTCAACGCAAAGAGCACGAGGCCGATCAGATCGGGCTCTTTCTGATGGCGGACGCGGGGTACGACCCACGCGACGCGGTCGGCTTGTGGGCAACGATGAGCAGTCAAGGTTCAGGTGCGGAGATCCCCACCTTCTTGTCATCGCATCCTGCCAATGACGAGCGAATCGTGGAGCTCCAGCAACTTTTACCCTCGGCCACCGAACGCTATCAGGTCGCCCAGAGTCTCGGCCCTCGCCCTCGCAAAGAGCGCCCCCCTCAATTCGAAGCCGACACCTTCGCCATCGATCACGATCCCCCGAAAAAACAGCGATCCCTTCGGGAGCGAACCGCCCAGGTCGAGGCTCCAGTCCCAGAGCCGACCAGTGCCCAATGGCGGGCCCTCGAAGAAGGGGTCTCCATCTTCTCCTCCCCTAACACCCGGTCGCAGCAGGTCTATACCCTCTCAAAGAATGAATCCGTAGAGGTCGGATATCGAACATCAGGTTGGTACGAGGTAACCGCGCCGGCCAAGGGATATGTGCTTGAGGCTGAAATTTACCGGCCAGGACGGTAGCCTCCGTGTTGAACCTCGCCCCGCTCTCAGGCACACTAACGACATGTTTGATTTCCTTCACGATAAAATAGACGGTGCCCTGAAAAAAATTCGTGGTCGCGGCATTCTGCACGCGAGCGACGTAGAGTCTGTTATGAAAGAGGTGCGAACAGCGCTTCTGGAGGCGGACGTCAACTTCAAAGTGGCCAAGGACTTTTGCGCTCGAGTAACTGAGCAAGCGGTCGGGGAATCAGTTCTCAAGAGCCTCACTCCGGATCAACAGATCATAAAGCTCGTTCATGAGGAGCTGAAACGGACCATGGGCGACCAGTTCGCCGATCTCGACCTTCACTCCTCCCCTCCCGTTGTGATCATGCTCGCCGGTCTCCAAGGATCAGGTAAGACAACCACCGCGTCCAAGCTCGCTCGGTTGTTGCGAGATACGTATAAACGTTCCCCCCTTCTCGTGCCTGCGGATATCTATCGCCCAGCGGCTATCGACCAACTCAAGACGCTCGGCAAGAACCTCAACATTCCGGTGTTCGATACACAGCCAGGTGACAAGCCCGTTGATATCGCTATTCGCGCTCGTGATTTCGCGAGCAAAAATATGTGTGATGTCATGATTATCGATACGGCCGGACGTCTTCAGATCGACACAGATCTCATGGACGAGCTCAAGCATATCTCCGCTGCCGTCATGCCGACCGAAACCCTCCTCGTCGCTGACGCGATGACGGGACAAGAGGCGGTAAACGTGGCGCAGGGCTTCGATCAAACCCTCTCGCTGACCGGTTTAATTCTCACCAAGCTCGATGGCGATGCTCGCGGCGGAGCCGCACTCTCGATGCGAGCCGTTACGGGCAAACCGATAAAGTTTATCGGAACCGGAGAGAAGTCCGACGCCCTTGAGGCCTTTCATCCTGAACGAATGGCCTCCCGCATTCTCGGCATGGGTGATGTACTCACACTGATCGAAAAAGCTGTTGAACAGGTGTCTCTTGAGGATAGCGTCGCGCTTGAGAAGAAACTCAAAAAGGATCAATTCACTTTTGAGGAGTTCCTCGATCAACTCAAGATGATCAAACGGATGGGAAGCATCTCTTCCCTGATGGGAATGATCCCGGGCCTCAACAAGATAGCGAAACAGGTAGATCCTGAGAAGCAAGAAGCTGAATTGAAGCGCATCGAAGCTATCATCCTCTCCATGACCCCGCAGGAACGCAGAAACCACGAGATCCTTGACGGAAGTAGACGTCGCCGAATCGCTTTGGGCTCTGGCACCAAGGTGGAGGACGTCAACAAGCTTGTGAAGCAGTTCGTCGAGATGCGAAAGGTGATGAAGCAACTCATGAAGATGGGTCCGGGTGGTCTTGGAGGGCTCTTCGGCGGTGGCGGGGGAGGTCCGTTGGGCGGACTTGGCAACTTTGGCGGAATGTTCGGGAAGCGATAAAGGGGCACCTCAGCTACGCGCTGCACGGAAATCGTGCAGGACGTGAACGTTCACGAGGCAGTTCCTATCCGGCGACGGTCCGGAGGAGCTGCATAAGACAATCTGCTAGCCCCCTTCGTGCACGTTTACGCTCACGAGCACGAGCACGCCCACGAGAACCCCAACGAACTATCACAATAGTTTCAGCATATTAGAGACCCCTCCAGCGTAAAACCGCAGGAAAATAGGGGTACCCTTTACCTACATCCCATTTTTCGGTAAGGTTACGGTCTAATTTTCTTGGAACCGTATTAAGGAGTTACTGTGGCAGTTGTTCTTCGTCTTGCTCGACTTGGGAAGCATAAATCCCCTGTGTACCGTATCGTAGCCGCTGACAAGCAAGCAAAGAGAGACGGTCGTTTCCTTGAGGTTGTTGGTACGTACAACACGCTGAACAATCCAGCTCGTATCACCCTCAAAGAGGATCTCGTTAAGAAGTGGATGGAAGCTGGCGCAAAGCCAACGTTGGTTGTTCGTTCAATCATCAAGCGAACCATCCCTGGTTTCGTTGAGGCTCGCGAGGAGCACCAACTCAAAAAGACTCAGGCAGCTCGCAAGGCTCGTAAGGCTCGAGCCGCCAAGTCGAAGAAGAAGTAATCTCGAGAGAGATACTACGTAAGGCGCGGTACGTTTCTTGAGTGAAACTACCGCGTTTTTTATAGTTTCGAACCTGACCAGCGCACCCGTGTGGAACGTTAACGTCCTTACCATATTCCCCGAGATTTTTGAGAGCTTCCTCAAGACAAGCCTTGTCGGAAAGGCTATTGCGCGGGGCCTGTGCTCCGCCACTATCACCAACATCCGCGACTTCTCACTTCCTCCGCACCACAAGGTTGACGACACCCCCTACGGTGGCGGTGCGGGTATGGTGATGCTTCCTGAACCACTTGTCTCGTCAATTGAATCAGTCAAGCAACGAGACCCGAACACGTGGGTCGTGCTCCTCTCACCCAGCGGCACTCGCTTCGACCAACAGAAAGCTCGCGAGCTCGCGGACAGGCCCTCTGTCACCTTCGTCTGTGGACGGTACGAGGGTATAGACCAACGGGTCATTGATAGCGCAGTCGATGAGGAGATCTCTGTCGGAGACTTTGTGGTGATGGGGGGCGAAGTGCCATCCATGCTCATTATTGAGGCCGCCCTCCGTCTACAACCAGGCGTTCTTCACAACGCAGAGTCTGTCAGTCACGAATCGTTCTCTCCCGAGCTCGCCGGGGGATCGCTGGTCGAGGCGCCGCAGTACACGAGACCGGAGGTATTCCGCGGACAGTCGGTTCCTGAAGTCCTCCTCTCTGGCAATCATAAAGCCATCGCCGAATGGAGACTCAAAGAGGCACAGATCAAAACGGCACGTCTAAAAGCCAGTTCAAAGAGCTAACCACATGAGCACCCCTTCTCAGTTCTACGTCGCGCTTCTTCACGACAAGATGGTCGACAAAACCGGACGGCTCGTCACCACATCCGTCACTCTCATCGACACTCACGACATATCTCGAAGCTGCCGCACCTATGGCGCAGAAAGCCTCTTCGTCGTTCATCCCGCTCAAACCGTTCGCGCGCTTGTGCGCACCATTAAGGAGCACTGGGATACCG
>JAIXQT010000241.1 GCA_027485595.1 Pseudomonadota bacterium
GGTCAGCCTCGTCACCGGAAAGAGCTCCCAATTCGTACCATCCCTAGAGTCTTAACCAGGCTGGATCCGGGCACCCTTAAATTTAAGAAATGTGTAAAGGATCACCTGAGACTTGACAATTCCTGGTCGCCGGAATGTCTCGCATCACAAACGAATCTAGCATCACGCAACACGGCGGTCAGGAATGACCGCCCTCCCGTTGTGTGCGGTCGGCTTTTATCCCCGATACACCCGCGGAATCCGCTGATTCAGCGATACCAAGATCTCGTGCGGCGTTGTGCCGATTAATCCCGCGAGCTCTTCAACCGAGACACGCTCGCCATCTGATTCTCCGATCAGGATGACTTCGTCGCCGTTGTACCCGACCCCATTTGGTCCAAGGTTTACCATGAGCTGATCCATGCACACCACACCAACGATCGGTGACTTTTTCCCGCGAATGATGACCGAGGCTTTATTAGAAAGCGCACGAAGATAGCCGTCTCCATATCCGATCGGCACGGTGACCAGGCGAGTATCTTCAGGCGCAAACCACGTGTGCCCGTAACTAACTCCGGCCCCCTGCTTCACAACCTTGAAATATACAACGTGACTCTTGAGAGTAAGGGCGGGTTTCACCGAGACGATCGATGAGTAGCCGGGACCAGGATAAACCCCATAGAGCGAGAGTCCAGGTCGCACCATATCGAGATGACTCGCCTTGATCGCCATTAACCCACTCGACGAGGCGATGTGTCTAAGAAACGGTCCGTTGGCCCGCTCCTCGTAGTACCGTAGCGCCTCAAGAAACCGCTCAAGCTGCACCTCAGCGATCTTGAGGTCTCCCAAGTTTACATCGGCGAAATGTGAGTACACCCCCACGACATCGGAGTGCCGGGCACGAAGCGCTGCGTCATAGAGCTTATCAGCGCTGTAGTAGTGAACCCCTATCCTCTCAAGACCGGTGTCTATCTTCAGGTGCACCCTCGCACGCCGTTTGAGTCGCTCAGCGGTTGCCTCGATCTGCCCCAACTTGCTGACCGAGGACGCGGTAACATCAATATCGTGTTTTACATAAAGTTCGAGTTGGTCCTGGAGGAGCCCCCCAAAAACGAGGATGGGGATCGTGATCCCACTTTGACGAAGTGCGATCGCCTCTTCGATGTACGCCACCCCGAGGGAATCCACCCCCGCTTCTTGCAGGCAGAGCGCCGTTCGCTCCAATCCATGCCCGTATCCGTTGGCCTTAACGACCGCCATGACCTTACTTGGGGACACAAAGGCCCTGATAGAGTTAAGGTTTCCTTTCAAGATACCGAGGTCAACCTCAGCATGAGTCGGCCGGTGGTCGAAGGTATTGAGGATGGAGGGCGACGTCAGAGACATTGTTTCAGGTTACGGATTTCACTCGCTTTTGGGTAGCCCCCTCACGCTCGTTGCCACAAATGACACCTCTACAAACTACCGCTCAACACTCAGCTCTTCAAGGAGCCGAAAATTTTTGCTCAGATGTAAGAACTTCTTTCGGTACAAGTGATCCTAAGAGAAATTAAGAAGCATCTAGAATGTGTTGGCCTCTAACTCGCGAATCCTGTGACAGATAAGACCTCTACGAACAACAAGAAGAGCGAAGAACAAGCACACAGCAAGGTTGTTCCGTTTCGGCTGAACGACCTGTCGCTTCCTTCAACTCCTCCCCTTGAAGCAACTGAAACGAAGGTCTCTCCTCTGCACCTTCCTCTGCGAGCGCGCCTCAAAGTCGCCGCAAGAACCTTTCAAAGGCGCCTCGTCAAATTTCTGTTCATTACAGCTCCACTGTGGGTCGTGCTTGGCATGCTCCTCGTGTTCGAGCTCAAGACCTCATACTGGCAATCGATGTACCTCTCCAGGATAGCCTCTCAAGCGACCTACCGTCTTGAGAAAGGGCCGAATCCAGACCCCTACTACCCGAGCTACGGACCGTACGACCAACGACTCGGATACACACGCATCAAATCGATGGTCGAAAATCTCGCTCACAACGGCTTCCAGGTCGCTGAGCAAACTCGCTTCTCTCCGCGGTTCAAGCAGCTGGCGACTATGGGACTCTTTCCTCCCTTCCCCGAGAAAACTCGCGCTGGCCTGACCATCCTCGATAAGAACAATACCACGATCTACTCGATGTATCGCCCAGAGCGGGTCTATGAGTCCTTCGACGCGATCCCAGAGATCGTCGTAAAGTCTCTTCTCTTCATCGAGAACAAGGAGATCCTCGACCAGACCTATCCGTACAAGAATCCAGCGGTCGAATGGGATCGTTTCGGTTTAGCTATACTTGAGAAGCTTAAACAGATCATCAAACCCGACATCAACGCGCCCGGCGGAAGCACGATCGCCACCCAGCTAGAAAAGTACCGTCACTCAAGGGAGGGACGCACGAAGGGTATTAAGGATAAGTTCCGCCAGATGGCGTCGGCGAGTTTACGCGCCTATATGTACGGCCGAAATACCCTTGAGACACGAAAGACCATAACCCTCAATTACATTAATTCCATTCCGCTCGCCGCGCTTCGCGGCTACGGCGAGGTTAATGGCCTTGGAGATGGCATGTGGGCCTGGTTCGGGTCTGATTTTCAAGAGATTAACGCGAAGCTTACGGCTCTAAGTCAGAAGCAAGATGGGAAGGACCTTGCGGCGTACGCTGAGAGCTACAAGCAGATGCTGAGCCTCTTTATCGCGCACCGTCGACCGAGCTTCTACCTCATCGCGGGGCTCTCCGAATTGAACTCGCTCACGAACACCTACCTCGACCTACTCGCCAAAGAGGGGGTCATCTCGCCCAAGCTTCGAGACGCGGCGAAGGACGTTCGACTAACACTCCGTCGAGCGGCGCCTAAGACAGCCCCGGTCTCATTCGTTCAGCGAAAGGCGGCCAATGCTATCCGCACCCGTCTCCTGCAGCTTATGCAGTACCCCCAACTCTACGACCTCGATCAAGCCGACCTTACGGTTCGAAGCACCGTTGATAATGAGGCGAACGAGGGGGTAACGTCCGTTTTGCGACAGATAAAGGACGCTGAGAGCGTTAAAAAGTTTGGGCTGAGCGGCGCTCGCAACCTTGATCGCGGCGATCCATCGAAAGTAATTTACAGTCTAACCCTCTACGAGCGGGTCGGAAACGCGAACGTCCTTCGTGTACAGACCGATAATTTTGACAATCCGTTCAGCATTAACGAGGGCACTCGACTCGACCTTGGATCGACGGCGAAACTAAGGACCCTGACAACATACCTCGATATCGTGGGGGAGCTCTATGATCAGTACTCCAAGATGCTCCCCGCGCAACTTCGAGCTATGAGCACTCGCGATCTCGACCCGATCTCTCGCTTCGCGCTCTCGGAGTTTATCAAGAATCCAAAGATCTCCCTCCCTCAACTCCTCAATGCGGCCCTGCAGCGCCGATACTCGGCGAACCCCGGAGAGTCCTTTTTTACCGGTGGGGGGATGCACACCTTCGTCAACTTTAAGAAGGAGGACAACGGCAGGAACCCCACCCTTCAGGAAGCTCTTACACATTCGATCAACCTTCCCTTTGTGCGCCTTATGCGTGACATCTCACGATATTACGTACACCGCATGGGCTTAAAACTAAGCAGCTCTACCAAGAGCGCGACACAAGCCTCGAGGGTTACCGTTGCCGCCAACGCAAAAACGCGACGAGAAAAAGCGGGTTCCGAGGATGGCCGAGCGGATCCTGTGCGAATGCACTTCCTTAGTAAGTTCGCTGATCAAGAGGGAAGCTACTTCCTGAGAAAATTCTATGAACGCTATAAGGGAGTTTCATCCAACGAACTTCTTCCAACTCTCGCGAAGGGATCTCGAGCGTCACCTCGTCAAGCGGCCGTGATGTTCCGCTACGTACGTCCCGATGGATCTCTCGACCAGATGATCACATTCATCCAACAAACATCACCAACAAAGTCCATCTCTCCGGCACTCGCTGAGAGGTGGTACAACGAGTTCACCCCGGGACGATTCAACCTCCAAGACCAAGGGTTCCTCGCACGCATACACCCACTGGAGTTGTGGCTCGTCGCCTACCTACAAGGGCATCCGAATGCGCCCCTCACGGAAGCTCTGCAGAACAGCAAGGAGGAGAGACAGATCGTATACGAATGGCTCTTTAAGACTCCGTCCGTGCGCGCGCAAGACATTCGCATTAGAACGCTGATGGAGATGGAGTCCTTCGAAGAGATCCACAAGCAGTGGAAGAAGGTGGGCTATCCATTCAATTCGATGGTACCCTCCCTCGCCTCCTCGATCGGCAGTTCAGGAGATAGGCCGGTGGCCCTTGCGGAGTTGGTCGGAATTATCTTGAACGATGGAAAGAAGCTTCCTCTCGTGAGACTCAACGAACTCCACCTGGCCGCCGGAACACCGTACGAGACGAAGCTTGTACGAGAGGACCAAGGAACATACGAACAGGTGCTAAAACCAGAGGTGGCGCGAGCGTTGAAGCGCGCAATGGCGAACGTCGTTGAGTCCGGAACCGCTCGTCGAGTGTACAAGGCCTACACCCGTTCAGATGGAAAAGCCTATGTTATCGGCGGCAAGACCGGAACTGGCGACCACCGTCACGAAACATACGGTCCGGGCGGCCACGTCATCTCATCACGAGTGGTAAACCGAACGGCGACCTTCGCGTTTTACATCGGCGACCGATTCTTCGGTGTTATTTCAGCCCACGTCCCGGGTGAGGAGGCCGCCAAATTCGACTTCACGAGCGCACTTGCGGCCGAGCTCCTGAAAATAGTCAGAACCTCACTCATTCCGATGATGGAGAGCTCCGGCGCAGCCCTCTCGCCCTTCACGAATGAGGAGCCACTATCGATAGCCCCTTCTACCGCCTCTAAGGCCTCTAGAGAGAGCGACTCCGAGGAGGGTGCCGTCACGTTCAAGGAGGCGGAGATGCCTGCTCCTACGTTCCCTGAAGCTTCGGGGAGCCTTGACGCAGGGCAAACGAAGAACGTTCAAAAAGGCGCGGCTCTGAGGCAGAAACTACGACGCTCACTCGTCCTGCCCCCTCCAGGCTAAGGGGTTAGAACCCTTTACGAATAAAAATCAGGGAACTGCTCACGTAATAGCCTAGAACTCTTGTCATTCACCGGGGTCCATGATACCCATGAGCGCCTATCCCGCACGCCCGGGTAGCTCAGTTGGTAGAGCAGCGGACTGAAAATCCGCGTGTCGCTGGTTCGATTCCGGCCTCGGGCACATCTTCTTATCTCTCCCCCTCATTTGAAACCTGAAGCTCCCGGACCGACGCCTATGCGGGCGCCTATGCGTGCGCCTTTGCGGGCTGGCCCCCGGAGGTCAACGTCCCGACTCGTGAGAGGGCCGCACTCCGGGCGGCGCTCAGGAATGAGCGCCCTCCCAGGTCAAGGGTGTCAATTATCGAGATGCGACCAGCTCCTGCGCCGTAGCGAATCGCCAAGGCAAATTGCCCCACGCAACTTTCCGCCCCCGTTCCCGATACACCTGCCGCATTTCAGCTCGCGGTTCTCGTGCCCCCAGGTCGGGGCGTCAGGACCTCAGCTCACTTTTAGGAGATCTGCTATGACCACGTCCGTGACCGGAACAATCACCACTCAATCCCTTCCCGCATCCGCGACCGTTAGCTCGAGCCCCGCAACCACCCCGAAAGGCTCCCCCGAGTCGACGCTCGCCTCGATAGCCGACGCGCTCATGGGACTCACCACCTCAACCATCCAAAAACCTAACGGACAGTCCCGCATGTTCGCCCGTATCGAACGGATGATCGATTCACTCGCGAAGTTGATCGAGGCCTTCGCCACCTTTAAGAGCGCAACAACACCGCAGTCAACAATCTCTCAACAGGCCGCTATACCAGGAGAAGCCCCCCCCGTCTCGGCAGCAGGTCAACCAACCACCCAACCACCTCAAACCACCGAGAGCGCTCCATCTTCCGATCCCGCTCCCATCATACCGACGATTGAAATGACCCCCTCAGTGGATACGGATCCCCCGGTCGTGGTCTCAGCGGATATGCCCGTAGCGCCACCAACACCGCAACCATCCCCCTATGATATAGGGAGTCCACTCGGTAAGCCTGGAGGGTTCCTCTGGAAGCCGGTCTCTGACAAAAACGGCGACCTCGTGGTGCTTCTCCCGAAAAAGCTTACGGGCAAGGTGCAAGAGGTCAGGATCCTTTCACCCGACGGCAAAAAGAACCTTGGCAAAGGGAAATACTCGGGTGTCGGAAATGGAGATAGAGAGCACTTCCGCTTCTCGAAGCCGGGGAGCAGCTACCCGGACGGAGCGATTGTGTACATTAAGCTTGAGAATGGCACGACCCGACATGTCAAGATCGGCGACACGAGTCGGCGTATCGAACGGTAGCTGAACGAGTCGCGTGTGAGTGGCACCCGGCGACGGGTGCCCTCTTTCATCGAACGTGCTGGAGCTTATCCCTGAGAGTCCCTGGATCGAGATCCCAACCGAGCACCCGCCACTCTGCTCCCATACGCGCTACCAGACACGAGTGTCCCGTCTTCACTTTGTAAGCGCTTGGTGACGATTCAGGCGCAAGGAGTCGCCCGAACTCACGCAAGCGTCCGTTACTGGTTACAACTAGGCAACAACCAGTAAGTTTTGAGAGTTCATCCATCAAGGAGACCGCATCCACGCGAGCATCCTCGGGAGATGGAGAAAACGACACATCACAAGGCCGCTCACTTCGCTCCTGCCACCCCTCAAGCGCCTCTCGCCCTGACAGCTCGACGATCTCGTCGTTCGAGAGTCCACTCCACGCGCCGTAATCGAATTCAATCAAGCGTTGATCTATTTCAATCACGGCGGAGGCTTTGGTCTCAGCGCGCACACGCTCAGCGAACACCTTTGTGCGTTGCAGCGGACCGCTGATGATTCGAATAGGTGCCAGGCTACTTGTCGCGAGCGCCTCCCCAACGGCGCGGGCCTGTTCGACACCATGCGCCGTAAGCGGGAGATCCTCGTTCGCACCCACCATCACGACTTTATCACCTGTAGTAAAGGTATTTCCGTGTCGGCAGAGGATAACAAAGGCGCTCATACCAATTCACCCTCCGAGCGGATAATCTCTTCAACACGCGCGACATCCTGAGGATTGTCCACTGACCACATCGTCCGGCCTTGGAGTGAGACCTGCACAACCCGTATCGGAATACCATGTTCGAGCGCTCGAAGTTGCTCGAGCTGCTCAACCTCCTCAAACATTCCTTGTGGAAGATGTATGTAGTGCTTCAGCGCGTCAGCGCGGTAAGCGTATACCCCGATGTGTTGAAAGATCGGTGGCTCGCCGTTCGCAGGCGCGGAGCGCACAAACGGGATGATTCCTTTTGAGAAGTAGAGTGCGTTTCCGTTTTTCGCAAACGTGACCGTTGTGCCTGATACGATTCCAGCGCCCTTCATCGCGCTCATCCTCTTGTATTGCTCCGCGTTCAGACGTACCGCGGGGGTGGCTATGTGAACCGAAGGGTCTCGCTTCATCTCCTGCACGAGAGCCCCAATAACCCACGGAGGCATCAAGACGGCGTCCCCCTGAAGGTTCACTATGACGTCGGCCTTGCTACCAAGGTTTTGAGTCGCCTCGTAAGCGCGCTCAGACCCGTTGGAGCACGATGGTGAGGTCATAACCGCCTCTCCCCCAAAGGACCGAACGTGCTCAACGATGCGGGCGTCATCGGTCGCCACAACGACCTTACTGACCCCCTCGACCGCCTTTCCTATCAGCCAGACACGCTCCAAAAGGGAGCGGCTCATGATAGGAGCGAGGGGTTTGCCAGGGAAACGGCTGGAGCCGTAACGGGCGGGAATAACGATAATGGTATCCATAGAAGTTCTGGGATATCATCCACCATCCATGAAAAAGAGGGTAGCCTATCAAGGAATAACGGGATCGTTCAGCAGCATGGCCGCCAGGGCCCTCTACGGCTCTGACATCGCTCCGGTGCAAACGACCCGATTTCGGGACATATTCGAACACGTTACCTCTGGCCGGGCAGATGTCGGGGTCGTGCCGATTGAGAACGCGCTCGCCGGGTCGATTCACGAGAACTACGACCTTCTCTCAGAGTATCGGTGCTCAATCGTCGGCGAGTTCTACTGCCCGGTACAGCTGCACCTCATGGCGGTATCGCCAACCGAAACGGTCGAATCAATCACCCACGTGTTCTCACACCCAAAAGCTCTTGAGCAGTGCTCGACATTCCTGGAGCGAAGCCCTTCCATATCACCCGTAGTCTTCTCTGACACAGCTGGCGCGGCCGCACATGTCCAGGAGCTTGGCGCGCCGGGGTTTGCGGCGATAGCGAGCGATGAGGCGGCACGGGAATACAGACTCTCCATCATAGCCCCCGCCATTCAGAATCACGCCAGTAACATGACCCGATTCTTCGCAGTGTCCGTGCATCCCGAAGCAGTACTGGCCCCTTCAAAGTGCACCCTCATCCTCTCCCTCCGTCATGAACCAGCGAGTCTCCATCGGCTTTTAGGAGAATTTGCGGAGCTCGCTATCAACGTCACTAAAATTGAGTCACGACCGATCCCGGGCAAGCCCTTCGAATACTCCTTCCATATCGATTTAGAGAGCACTCCAGAGGCGAAGGGAACTCTCCATGACGCCGTTGAGCGAGCCCGCAGGGCGACCGTCGAGACCAGGGTGCTTGGGTTTTACTCGACGGTTAGGGGGTAGGCCCTATTCTTTCACAACCCGTGACCCGGGAGGGCGACCATTCCTGGTCGCCGAAAGGTCGCGTTCTTCAACAGGACCGTCGCCCCACGTAAGACGGCGGTCAGGAATGACCGCCCTCCCACGTCACGGGTCGCAATCAATGACATGCCACAAACAAAAAACCCGGGGCATCGCTGCCACCGGGTTTTTTTGTTTGCGCTTTCGAAGCAAGATGCCGAAAAATCGGCTTCTCGATTAACGCTTCGAGAACTGCGGTCGTCGACGAGCTTTGTGACGACCGTACTTCTTACGCTCAACTTCACGAGCATCTCGGGTAAGCATTTGGCCTGCCTTGAGTGTTTTGCGGTGAGCTGAATCTACGGCTACGAGAACACGTCCAAGCGCCATGCGAAGCGCACCTGCTTGTCCACTCTTTCCGCCGCCAGTTACGTTAGCGAGAACGTCATAGCTCTCTGCGAGACCGGTAACAACGAGGGGCTCCTTGATAAGGAGCTCAAGGCTAACGCGACCGAAGTACTCCTTCGTCTCTGTTCCGTTTACCGTGAACTTTCCAGTTCCTGGACGAAGATATACACGAGCTACCGCTTCTTTGCGGCGTCCGATCGCATGAAATCCACCACCCTTGATCATCTGAACTCCTTCCTACTTTTTAACGATTGTGTGTGCTTGTGGGAGCTGAGCCGCATGAGGGTGCTCACTGCCCTTGTAGATCTTCAACTTGCCGAGCTGTTGATGCCCGAGAACTCCCTCGGTCAACATTCCACGAACAGCCAACTGAATAGCCCTCTCTGGCTTGTTTTGAAGCATGTCAGCTCCAGCAACCTCTTTGAGGTGGCCGATGAATCCAGTGTGGTGTCGGTAGACCTTAGTCTCGCCCTTGTTACCAGTGAGGCGAACCTTCTCAGCGTTGATAACGACAACGAAGTCACCACTGTCCACGTTTGGCGTGTAGGTTGGCTTGTTTTTACCGCGGAGGAGATTAGCTGCTTCGGTAGCCAAACGACCAACAGGAACCTCTGCTGCATCTATTACCCACCACTTTGCACCCTGACGGGCGGCTTCTGACGAAAGAAATTCGGTGCTCATAACTACGTAACTAAGACTTAACCGGTCTATGGAGAGGAAATTTTGTGGGCGACTAGACCCTTCTCACTTCGTCAAACCCCTCGTTATCGTTGGATAACGTGCCTGATCAACGTCTTTGGGCCCCTCTTAATTCAACCCAAAATGAGTACCGGAAGGTACCACAACCACGATCTCGGTCAAGTCTGCCCCATTTCAGCTCTTTCAAAGAAAGAAACGGCTCAGGCATGAGAGAAACGACCGACAAACTCTGTAAATTTAACAGGTTGCACACCCTCAACCAACCCTCGGGCTATAGATTCTGCCCCCAACTTCCGCGCGGTATCACGGAGATGTTCTAATTTTTTGGTTGAATTTTCGTTCGGCCACTGCACAAAACGCTCAAACCATAGCGCGCGCGCTGCGGTCGCACGAATCCAGAGGTCGATCACTTCCGAGGAAACCGGGGTCGCGCTCGGGGCCCCTCCGACGCTGGCGGCTTCCAGGGAAGCCGTGGCGGCGACAACGTCAAAGAGGAGCAAGAGGTCAAAGGGCTCGCCCCGCGCAACTTCGGCCGACGCGATGCCTGCCAACGTCCCTTCTCGCGAACCACGCAAAGCCTCTCCGATCTGATAGGCGCGCTCGATTGAAAAATGAGCGATCCCCTCTTTTTTACACGCCTCTCGAAGCTCCTCACCGATCGCGTCCAATGCACTGTGGCCCATACACTCTAACCTTCTTTATCTAGCCTATTCAGACAACAATAACCGATCCAGCTCAGAGGGGTTTGCATTATCGTCACTTCCTGGCGAGCTAAGGAGGGGCAATCCCGCTCGGAGCACGGTCACCTCAAAATCGGTCTCCTCAGCGGTCGATGCAACGTACACCCTTCCCTTAGGATCTTTGAGCAACTGTCCATTCTCGATCCCCTGCCACTCCTCGCGCCACAGTCCGAAGAAACTGAGTCCCCGTTGGAACGCTCCGTTAGCAAGCGAGATTACCTGTTCTGAGGTAACGCCCTGCCCTCCCACCTCGTTCGGATACGAGAACCCGACACCATCAAGGGTATAGCCCCCCCCCTCAGCAAGGAGATTAAAGCGCTCTACGGCGTGCTCCTCGATCGGGTATCCAAGCGATTCGCCATCATTTCCGGAGTAGCACGTGACGCACGGATTGCGAACGATAGTGGCCACAGCCTCTAACTGCTCACGCGCGAGCTGCGCCATCGCGCGGAAGGAATCGCGCTCAAGGTTATCCTCCAGCATCACAACGGCGAAATTGCGCGCGTTTGGATTAATTCTCAGATTGTATTCGAAGAGTAATCGCGCGTCTGAAACAATCTTGAGATACTCGATCTGCTCGTTGCTATTGCTGCGACGAATATCACGACGGAAGTCCTCCGGGGGAATGCGAACAAAAGGTACTTCATACGGGGGATTCCTGAACCTCCTTTGAGCTGGACCGTTAGCGAGGTACAGGGCGAGTTGCAGATTTCGACCGTCCGCGTTGAGACGCCGAATCAACTCTCGAAGGTATTCAAAATCTTTACCGAAGGTTCCATCAATCAAAACACCGATGTAGGGCTCGCGCACGCGCGCCGCGAGGAGCGTGGAGACATTTGACTCAACAACAGCTCGAGCCTCGGGTTGTAGCCCGTAGAGCATGGCGTATCCTCGCCCCTGACCACCAACCCACGGAAGACCTCCCTCCTCGGGGATCGGGGTCGACGGAACGATACCTCCTCCGCCACCACGACTTACGATACCAGCAAGCATACCATCGTCTGGGGTACCAGCTGGCGTCGGTGTCATCGGAACCGTGACAGACGCGCCTCCTCGCTCTCGCGCGGCGAGGTCATCATCCTGATCATCACCGTTTGAAAGAGGTGGTGTCGGACTCCGCTGGATCGTCGGTCGTGGGGTATCATCCGGCCCGGTGTAATCACCACCGTCAATGAGAAGAGTGCCTGGTCGAAGCGTAGGGGTGCCGCGAGGAGCCGACTCTGGGTCGGTATCAGCTGAGGCATCCTCGCGTGGGGAGGAAGGACTCGATCCAGCTTCTGACGAGGCGCCACCGTACTGCCACCACGAGGATCCGGGGTCCGAATTTCGCGATGCCGCGATGGAGACCAGCGCGAGGGCAAGCCCTATCGCGATAGCTGCCAACAGACGAACTCTCAACTCGGTGAACCTACTCATAGACGGTATCCGATTACTCTCCGGGTGTGGGACACCCCTAGCAGGGTGGTGAAAAATGGTTCCATCGTGAGCATTTTGAGAGTTTCGGCGAAACGAGGCGGAGACGACGAAAAAACCGGAGGCGTATCCACTGAGATACGTTGAGGATTTTATCGTTGGCTCCAACGAAGTTGCAGTCAAACCATCGAAATGCGCAACAGGAAATCATCTTTCACCACCCTGCTAGCTCCTAGGATACGAATTAACTCGGGCCGGTGCTATCAGAAAGGATAAAACGCTCTATGAGACTCAACATTTTTTGGGGCTCGCCGAGGAGCTGATGGGTATCGTCATCCAAAACGAGGGTCACGCCGGGACGTGTTGCGGCGAAGTCTCGACTTTGCGCCACCGGCACAACCTCATCTCGCGTTCCGTGAACGATGAGGGTCGGAACCTCAAGCGCCACCGCTTGGGAGTCGAACGCGCGCAACTCCTCAACGAAGCGATAGTGCACCGGCACCAGAACTCCGGTCTCGATATTGAGAACCGGGGCGCTGCCCGCCTCCCGCCATGCGCGCTCACGCTCCGGCGTGAGGAGTCCACTCGCCGGATCCCAGGGGTTTAACGCGGGCGCCAGGAGAACGAGCTTCTCGATATGAGCCCGCTCATCGCGGGACAATTCATGATAGGCGTGAAGGGCGAGAAAGGCCCCAAAGCTACTCCCCATAAGGATGAGCTCGCCTGGTCGCGCCTGGAGAACGAGCTCCTTCACATAGTTCACCGCGCTCCGAGGGGAGAGCTCTTCTAAGCTCGGAACAGTGACCGACGGCAGTGAGACGGTGTAGCCCCGCGCACTAAAGTGATCCCTCACAAGCACTCCCTTCTGGGAGGCGGGGCCAGATCCTAAACCGTGTAAGTAAATGATGTGGGGTTTGTGAGACATCGAAGCGCCCTGAATTTTTCTTTCGAGCAGCCGTCTTTCATGCTACACGATCCGAATCGCAAATAATTGTAATTGTGGTGGTTTTCCTATTTATGAATCGTACCCTCTCACTCCCCCAGAGACTTCAGTCCGTTAGAGCTTCGAAAAGAGTTTTAGCGGGGCTCGTGGTAAGCATCAGCCTCCTCTCTACCACGCTCCCATCCGAGACGCGAGCCGAGACCGCCCCGGTGTCTCCCGGAACTAGGTTGGCCGACGAGCTATCACAGGCGTTCGAACAGGTGGCTGAGACCATTACCCCATCTGTCGTTACGATCTCAACCGAAACCAAGCCCAAGAAGGGAGGTCCCAAAGGGACCGAGCAACTCAGAGATTTCCTCGGCGAGGACTTCTTCGACAAGATGGTCCCCTCCCCTCAGCGCGGATTGGGGACCGGCGTGATCGTTGATGATCAAGGACACATCCTCACCAATAACCACGTCATCGGTGACGCCGACGAAGTAACGGTTCGCTTGAGCACAGAGAAGACCGTCAAAGCGAAGGTCGTGGGAGTTGATCCTCGCACCGACCTCGCGGTGATTAAAATTAAGGTTAAAGAAGGTCTTCCAAAGTCAGCGAAACTTGGAGACTCCGACAAGTTAAAGATCGGTGAATGGGTTGTCGCCGCGGGCGCAAGCTTTGGACTCGACAACACAATCACGGCGGGTATCGTCTCTGCGAAAGGTCGCGCGATATCTGGAGGGGCCCAGTACGAGGACTTCATTCAGACCGACGCCGCAATTAACCCAGGCAACAGCGGAGGCCCACTCGTCAACTTACGAGGCGAGGTAGTCGGCATCAACACCGCGATCGTCTCAAAGTCAGGTGGCTACATGGGAATCGGGTTCGCTATTCCGATTAACATGGGTCGCCAGGTCATGGAGAGCCTCATCACCAAGGGCAAAGTCACTCGTGGATGGCTGGGCGTAGGCATCCAAAACCTCTCGGAGGATCTCGCCGAATCGTTCAACTACGCCAGCACCGAGGGTGCGCTCGTAGGGCATGTTGATCCAAAGGGCCCGGCGAAGAGCGCCGGACTTAAGCAAGGCGATATCATCGTTCAAGCTGGTAAGGAGCGCATCAAGAACGTGAATCAACTTCGCAACTATATTGCGTCACTCAAGCCTGGTGTCGGCCTCGACGTCACGGTTGTGCGAGGAGGAGATAAAAAGTCCCTCTCAGTGACCATCGGTGAGCTTCCCGCTCAAACCGAGGAGGGTCCAGAGGTCGTAACGGAGGGAGAGAACGAGCAGCTCGGCCTCTCGGTAGAACCACTCAACGAAAGCTCCGCAAAGCGATCACGTACCTCCCGAACTGAGGGATTAGTGGTGACAGAGGTAGCTCCTCAAGGACTTGCGGCCAAAGCGGAGATCCGCCCCGGAGACATCATCGTGAGTATCAATGGGAAGGACATCGCCACCATCACCGACTTCAAGGAGGCCCTCGAGAAGGGTGACGTCAAGAAAGGCATACGCGTTGTTGTCGAGTCACAAGGCATGGAACGGTTCGCATTCCTGCGACAACAGGGCACAGAGGAAGAGACCGAGGAATAGTGTCACTGAGCACGTCTCTGTAATCCACAAAGAAACGGCCCCTTTCTTGGGGCCGTTTCTTTTGGCGCGGATCTCTCTCTACTGAACTCCCCCAGCGGCGACCGTGTTGCCATCGCGGGGATCGATCAGGATCAGCGAGCCGGCTCGCCGATCCTCCGTGAAGGGCGCAACCACCAAGGGCTGCCGGAGAGATACACCCACCGCCCCAACCTCGTTGAGAGAAAGCGGGCGCTGATCATCCACGTATTCATAGCTCCCGATATCGACCCGCCGAAGGACCTCTTCAATCACCCCCTCGACAGTCCGTCCGCCGACCCTTACAAGGTAGGTATCCCCCGTTCGAAGCGGCTCATCATCCATCCAACAGAGCTGAGCCTCAAGGCGATCTACCGATTGTAGCCGTGTATCTCCGCGAGAGAGGAGATCTCCTCGCTGAAGTTGGGTTGTCCAGGGCACCTGAAACCGGGCCTGGCTCTCACTCGTGCGAACCACGAACCCGGAAGACGCACTCAATCCCCGCACGACAACCTCCTCATTCGAGAGCGTCGCTTTGAGTCGGTCGCCGTTCCCGAGAGAGCCCTGATCGAGTCGCACAACAACCTCGCGCTGAGCCTCCCCAATTCCTCTCTCAATCCACTGCACCACGGCTCGAATCTTATCAACCGCCACGTCTCTCTCTGGAGAGAGACCCTCAAGATAACGGAGCACTGAGGGGCCCTCGTACCACGGCGTGAGCCGTGAGGACTGCACGATGTTCTCCCCATGTAACGCGGAGATCGGAATGAACGTCACCGCAATATTTGGCAGCTTTTCCAACAGCCGCGAGAACTCCCCTCGAATCTCATCAAATCGGGATTCCGAGTACGAGAAGAGATCGAGCTTGTTGACCAGTATGGCGATATCCTTCACGCCAGCCATTGAGGCGAGATAGGCGTGCCGACGGTTCTGCTCGACAATCCCGTGCTCCGCGTCCACCAATATCAGCGTCGCGTCAGAGTGCGAGGTTGCAGTAAGCATGTTGCGGGTATACTCGAAGTGTCCCGGGGAATCCGCGACAATGAAATCACGTTGCCCCCGCTGAAAGTAGCGATACGAGGCGTCTATGGTTATGCCCCGTTCGCGCTCTGCCTTTAATCCATCGGTAAAGGCGGCCAGATTGAGTTTCCCTCCCTCTCGGGAACGCGCCGCGATCGTTGCGATGACATCCTCAGGCAACCCTCCGGAGTCATACAGCAATCGGCCTATTAAGGTGCTCTTGCCGTTATCAACCGACCCCGCGGTGTTGAATCGAACAAGCTCTCTGCCGAACCTCTCCTCATGCAACGAGATCTGATTTCGGTTTTTTAAATCCGTTAATGTAGTCATATATCCCCCCTTTACGGCCATCCCAATCGCTTTCGGCTCTCCATATCAGTACCCGCCCCGCCGTCTTCGACCCGCCCAGCTCTCTCACTGGTGCGAGCCCGAAGAATCTCGTCGAGCACCTGAGTTGGTGTCCGCGCTTCCGACTCAATAAATCCGGTCGTATGCCGGTCCCCTACCGTTCGGCATCGCACAACCCGCCGTTCAACCCGCTCATGTTGAGCGATTGGGGTGTCCGGAAAGACGGCGAGCCAGGCGCCTTTTCGCCGTACGACCTCACGCTCGTGCGCGTAGTAGATCGACGGAAGCGCTATCTCCTCCCGCGCGATGTACTCCCACACATTTCGCTCGGTCCAATTACTGATTGGAAACACCCGCATGTGCTCGCCAGCGCGGAGCGTTGTATTGTAGAGCGACCACGGCTCTGGGCGTTGCGCGTGAGGGTCCCACCGTCCCGCGCTATCACGCAGCGAGAAGATCCGCTCCTTCGCGCGCACGAGCTCCTCGTCTCTGCGCCCTCCTCCAATCAGCGCGCGCACATCAAGAGTGCTCGCTGAATAGTTGATAAGCTGGACGAGCCCTCGCACATTACCTGGGTCCTCGGCGGTATCGAGTGGCGCAGTAACAATTCCCTCTGCCGCGGCCGAGGGAAGATGGAATACCTTCAGGTCCGCCCCTAATCTGCGAGCCGTATCCTGTCGAAACTGTAGGACCTCGGGGAAATTAGCCCCGCTATCGTAGTGAATAAGCGAGAAGGGAAACTCCAGACCCCCCGATGATGTTCGAAACGCTTTCTCAGCGAGGTGGGCGACGCACGCTGAGTCTTTCCCAGCCGAGAACATGATCGCCGCGGGGTTGAGCTCCGCGCGGGTCGTCCATAAAATATCAAAAGCCTCTCCCTCAAGCCTGTCCAAGGTTGAAAGGGCAGGTAGCGCCAGCGAATTGGTACGTGTGTCGATCTGATCTGCTTGTGCGTGTTTCATTAGTTCCTCCCTACTCCGTAGGTCAGATGTATCAGAGTATCAAATGTGTATATACAGACTTAGCTTCATGAATTATTGATATACACAGTTGTGGAGACGGCTGATGGCCCGATATCGAGCGATAGCGCAGGAAATAAAAGATGAGATAGCGAGCGGCGCCCTGGACGCGGGAGATAAACTTCCCTCGCTCCGCCATGCTTGTCATCGATGGCGAGTGAGTCTCATCACGGCAAAGGGCGCCTACCGCCTTCTTGAGAGACAAGGATTCATAGAAGCCCGCCCGCAAAGTGGCTACTACGTGCTTCAGCAAACAACACGCGAGGAACCGACGGCGTATCCAGCTCGCAAGAGAGTGGCCTCGCCAAGCGATGAGCTCCGCATCATCAGCCACATTGTGGGAGCCGGCTCTCCCGACAGCATTCGCTCTCTCGGGGCAGCTATCCCTGGGCCTGAACTCCTACCGCTCAAAGCGCTACGCCGCTATAGCGCTCGAGTCGCTCGACGATCGGGGCTCTCGATGAGTGAGTACCCTCCTCCGTCAGGAAGTGAGCGATTGCGAGAGGAGATTGCTCGTCACTACCGCGCTCTCCGAGCCAAGGTCCTTCCGGGTGATATCGTCATTCATAACGGAGCGCTCGACGCTATCTGCACAACCCTTCGTTCATTGACAAAACCTGGGGATACCATCGTACTTGAGTCGCCTACGTACTATCTTTTTATGCACGCCGCCGCGGCCCTCAGTCTACGAGTCATTTCCGTGCCGCATATTCCCGGTGAGGGGATCGATCTCAAGCTTCTGCGAGATGCGCTTCGGTCGCACTCCATTACCGCGATCGTTCTCATACCCAATTTTCATAATCCTACCGGGTCACTTATGTCGCTCAGGGCTAAACAGGAGCTCCTGCATGTGGCGTACAAATACGGAGCCACTGTGGTTGAGGACGATGTATACGGAGAGCTGGCGTTCAACGGGGAACGCCCCCCGCCCCTGCTCGCGCTCGACACGCACGGAATAGTGGCCCACTGCAGCTCCGTGAGTAAAATCTTAGGACCTGGCCTCCGCGTTGGGTGGTCGGTATCTCGGCGGCACCAACCCGCTATAGAACAAGCCCGATTCCCCGAAACGGTCTCGTGTCCTGCGCTTACCCAAGAAGTTGTCGCAGAATATCTTTCATGCGACGGATTAAAACGACACAGCAGGCTTATGGGAAGCAAGCTCGCTCAGCACGCTGAAGATTACTACGCAACGCTCCAACGAACACTCCCCCGTGGTGCTCGTATTACTCGACCGCAGGGAGGCTTTTTGTTGTGGATAGAACTTCCTCAGGGAGCTGACACTACCGAGCTCTTCACATCGCTGGCTTCGAAACGAACCGGTCTTACTCCCGGAATCATATTTGGTAACCACCCTGAAGCGCGTCGATTTTTTAGGCTCAGTTGCGGATCGCAACTCTCGCCTCAGATTGAGCAAGCGATCATGAGAATTGGCGAAGGCGCTTGTGAGCAACTCAACGTACGCTCTCGCTCGAACCGCTCACGATAGTGGGAAAAGGATTTCAAGATAGGTCGCCATGCCTACGAAGTCCTCGTAAGGCTCTGTGTACTTCGCCAGGTAATTGCCGGAACCGGGCACTATATCGTCACAATATGTGGGCTTACATCATTAAGGGGCCTAAGCTCTCAGCCGACAATAACCATTGCGGGTTTACTGACGCCCAAAAAGAGATTAGGGGACCTAATGAGCAAGTGTCACAGTTGCGGATCCCGGTGCCCGTACCTTGCAGCCACACTTCTTCGGTTGTTTTGTCTTTTCGCTCTCGACGCGCTCCTGACGCAGCCTTTTTGCATAGCTCAGGAACTTTCCGTGAGGAGCCCTGAAAATTGGCCAGTCGAATCAACGGACGAATCCGATTGTGTTTATCAATACCCGGTCGTTGAGCCGGCGTGTGGTGAGACCATCCTGGTCGAACCGATTATCATAAGACGTCCAACAGGAAATGGCGCGCCATGTCCGGGCGCCAGTCCTGTCTCGAACATGTGTTCCCCAACTCCAACATTCACGTCGACAACAGCCCCTCAGCCAACTCATACCCCTTCACCACTCCCGACTACCACACCTACGAGCACTCCGACGTATAGCCCGAGCCCCAGCTCATCACCAACCACTACATCCACTCCATCTCCGATCTCGACATCAACCCGAACGCCAACTCACAGTCCGACGCCTACCCCAACATATACCCCTGAACAGGAGGAGCGGGAATGTGTGTGGATCGCCTCGTGGGCGAATTGGAGCAACCAAGCCGAGAAAAACAGTAAAGGTGGACTGGGGTCGGTCAATGACACCTATGCTCGTAGTTTCTCTAACCGAAAGGAGTGGACATCCGTGCCTGGATGCTTCGCCAAGCATTTCAAAAATTTGGGATGCAAATACATAGACGAAAGCGATGGATTCGACTCCTTTGAATGGTGCGGCCTGGTCGTCGCCCCATCAACGCTCGCGGGGTTCTTGGGAGTTCCAGGTGGATACAATTCCTCTAGAGACGGCGATCCCTTGGTCAAACCGGTCACCTACTACATGGATAAGAATTGCAAATATACCCAAATGAGCCAGGCTAAAAAGATATGTGGATTCGGCGGAGTTTCATGGAGTCCGATCTCCCTCATCTTTGACACTACGACCAACCTCAATGAGGGAATGACGGTTGTTCAGTTCTCCGTTGATCCGAGACAACCCGGCGCCTCAAGTATATGGAGGGGTTCAGCGAGCGCTCCCCTTCTCGTGTACGACCCGGCGCGCACAGGTAAGGTAACCTCAGCGCGTCAACTCTTTGGAAATTTCACATTCGGTGGACGATCCTCTTCACCATCCATGGATGATGCCGCTCCACTTGGAGAGCCATGGAGCAACGGATATGAGGCGCTTGGAAGGCTCGACACCAATAATGACGGCAAGATATCTGCGAACGAACTCGACCCACTAAGCTTGTGGTTCGACGCCAACCGAGATGGCGTCTCCGATGACGGCGAAGTCGTGCGAGCGCATACGCGCAACGTACAGGAGATCTTCTATGAGTCTCCGGCTTCATCAGAAAGTTCTCGAGATGTTCATCTCACACGAGGATTCACGCGCCTGATGGATGGAGAGGAGGTAGTTGGACGCTCGGTTGACTGGTACGCTGAGACCTTTATGAACGAACAGGAGGCTTCGGAGGCCTTACACGCTAAGTTTACTGGTGGAGACACTAAGCAGTTCACCGGCGCTACATCGACGGACCTCACGGAGGGCGATGCGCTCGCTCCGTTCTCTCGACTCAAAGACGTTAACGCCATGACGTTCAGTCCTCAAGCTGTCTCGAATCACGCAAGCGATCTCAGTGGATACTGGATGTGGTCAACGACCGACGGTGAGGGAGAGAAGCATCCTGGCTTCTTCGTGTTCCAACAGGAGGGAGATAAGATCTTCGGATACAACATCATCGAGGCGATCCTGGACCACAACTCGGCTGAGCTTCACTCCGCGGTGCGCGTAGTCCCCGCAGCGGGCGAAGTACATACGGACCCTAACGGTGACAAGGTACTCTCATTCAAGCTCTTCGACCCGAATGGAGAGGTAACGGTGAGCTCCACAGCAACCATCTCTGAGAGCGGCACCGTGCTTGAGGGGACCACGACCCAGCACATCACCTCAAGCCACGGCGATAAGACGCAATCTGTGGAGACCTCCTACTCGTGGAAGGGGAAAAAAATTATCACTCGCACGAAGCGATAACGGCACTAAAACACCCCCTTCGGACTCGTCGTCATGATATCGACGCCGGTTTCGGTCACGAGAACCGTATGCTCCCACTGCGCTGAGAGAGCACCGTCAGCGGTGCGAACGGTCCACCCATCAACCTTCGAGAGCGAGGTACGCGCGGTTCCGAGATTGATCATCGGCTCGATGGTAAAGGTCATACCGGGGCGCATGATGTCGCCCGAACCACGACGCGCGGTGTGAATCACCTGCGGCGCTTCGTGAAACTCTCGACCGAGTCCGTGTCCGGTATACTCCCGTACGATGCCGTAGTTCCTGCCGGTGGTCTTAATGTAATCCTGAATCGCGCCGCCGATATCGCCGATCCGGTTACCGGGCTTCACCTGACGAATACCGGCGAAGAGCGCTTCTCGGGTAACCTTCACCAACTGGATCGCCTCAGGAGAGCATGCCTCCTCTCCACCCACGAAGTACATTCGGCTTGAATCACCGTGGAAGCCGTTCTTGTAGCAGGTGACATCGACGTTCACGATATCCCCGGGCATGAGGAGAATATAGGGCGCCGGAATACCGTGACACACGACATCGTTCGGAGATACGCACACGGATTTCGGATACCCCTTGTAGTTCAGGGGCGATGGAATAGCTCCATGCTCCAAGGTGCGGCGGTGAACGAAGGAGTTGATCTCCTCGGTGTTCATCCCCGGCCGGATAATCTCACCGACTTCATCAAGGATGGTAGCGGTGACCTGACACGTTTCGCGCATGAGCGCGATCTCTTCTGCGGTTTTGATTGTAATTTTCTCGCCCACCTATACTCCTATGCGGGAGACTTCTTTGAAGCCATGGTGACTATCGTATCGAAGTGTTTATCCGACACTGGGATAACACTGAGCCTCGACCCCTTTTGTAACAAGGCGAGCCCTTCCAAGGACTTAGTGCCACGCAACTCATCGAGGGGGATCTGACGGGCGAATTTTCGCACAAACTTCAGATCGGGGCAAAACCACCTCGGATTCGCTTCAGTCGCCTTCGGTTCGAAGTACTCGCTCGATGGGTCAAATTGGGTCTTATCGGGGGTGGCTTTTGCGTGAACCTGCGCGATGCCAACCACCCCCGGCGGCTCAGCATTTGAGTGATAAATGATAACCTCATCGCCCTCTTCCATCGCCATCAGGAAGTTACGCGCTTGATAGTTACGGACACCGGTCCAGTCGGTTACCTTTGAACGAGCGAAATCGTCAATTGAGAATACGTCCGGTTCTGTCTTTACGAGCCATCGTGCCATGGCCCGCATTGTGGGGGGAACGACAGCATCAGGCAAGACGGTCTCGATGGATGGTTCCCTTTCAGATGTGTTCGCGGCCGATCAGATCCCTAAGCCCCTCAAACCCTGGCGTTGGCATCTTTACTTTAGCGATGCGGCTGCCGATCTGGGCGAGCGCGTTAGCATCGGAGAAGGTGAAGAGCTGAAAGGTATGTGATGGCCAACGCTTCTTAAAATACGCCGATGAGTCCGCGTACGTGAGGTCGAAGGCGCGAAAGCCATAGGTTTCAACGAGTTCAGGAATGATCGACATGCGGTGGGGGGTCTTGTCGAGTCGACTTGGAATCGCGATGCCATTACGCGCCGAGAGCGCTCGAAGCAGATGATCAATCGAAGCTGTCATGACGTACTCCGGATTGCCTCGGGCTTGCTCAGGAACCTGAAGCTCTCTGAGAAACTCCGAGATCCCAGCCGACGAAATCGATTCAGGGAAGAGACACGAAATGACCACTTCGGAGCAGGTTTTTACTCGGCATCGTACGCTCACACCTGGAATCACCGTTAGTGGAGAGCTCTTCGCGGCTGTCACCATTCGGTCGATAAATTCCCCGCTGTAGAAATCGGTGATAGCGATAACATCAAGCCCCTTAACTTTCGCGAGTCGAACGATCGCGGGCGCCGAATCTAACCCCTCCACGCCGAGATAGCCCATGGACGCGGGGCTCTGCACCCGAAGATCCATAACGTAACTCTTCTGACGCGTTTTCGTCTTCTCAACTTGCTGTGAAAGGGTTGCTCGCGAGTCTTTCCTTTGTGTACTCATGGTGTCATTCCTAGCAGTGTGGTGAAAAATGGTTCCGTCGTGAGCATTTTGAGGGTTTCGGCGAAACAAGGCGGAGACGACGGAAAAACCGGAGGCGTATCCACTGAGAGACGTGGAGGATTTTCTCGTTGGCTCCAACGAAGTTGGAGCCAACGCATCGAAATGCGCAACAGGAAACCATTTTTCATCACCCTGCTAAACTAACTAGGACTCTGTATTTGTTTTAATGCCTTCACGCAGTTTACGACTTTGCTCCTGCGCGGCCGCGCGGTCCGCTTGCTCCTTGCCTGAACTCACGGGGGCCCCGACGGAATCAAGGAGCTCCCTCATCATCGATTTGATGGCGGCAACCTGAACCTCAAGGCGCCCGATGTCGCTCGCCGTAGGAACCGACCCAAACATGGAGAGGCACCGATCCATTTTAGTTAGGATCGCGGATACCTTTGAGGTCAAAAGGTCCACTCGCCCCTCCAGCAGTCTGAGGTCGCTCGTGGAAGCGATTCCCATCATACGCGCTACCGTCGCCGCACTCACATCAACGCGTGGCCCATCCGACATAGTGGAGATACCGCTCGGCGTCGGGGTGCTCTTGGGGAGATCCTCCTTAACGTTAAGTTCCCCCGCGATTACCTTCTCGCCCAGTAATGATGGGTCGATTTTATCCGCCCCCGGGAGGGCGACAGTCTGCGGTTCGGGTTCGACCGAGGCGGCATCGACTGGTGGTGCGGGTGGCGTGGAGCTAACTCCCGCCGGGATAGGCGAGTCGGAGGCGCGGTCGGGCGCAAAATCATCAGTCGCCGGCAGGCCCTCAAGAATGTCAGAATCCATAATGTATCGCTCCTGAATAGCTGAGGCCTATCACCCAGCACGCTGTTCATAAGAAACGAAGCTCAAACAACGGCTCATGAGAGAATTATGCGCCCCGCCCCAAAAATTATGTGCCGGCTAACCGGGCGGACTAAGGCGCCATACTTTAAAGATGATTGTGCCAGGCTAAAGGATTCAAACGCCGGTCTGATTTTACACCAAACGAGGATCTCCCTCCGTAATCGATAGGTCTCCGTAACAGAACCACATCAAGTATTGGCAATCAGAAAATCGAATGTTTCCGAGCAGGTGGCCACGTGGCACTACCCGGCTGTTTTGCGCGGACTACGGGTGCCTCCGTTACCAGCGAGGGGCAGTTCTTCGCCTTTGTCTCCCTCGTCTTCGCGTGACAGGGGCTTTACCGCAAGTCGAACGATACGGTGACGATGTACCTCTAGTATCCTAAACCTAAGGGACTCTATGTCGCAGGTCTCACCCTCGTCCGGTAGCCTTCCCAAGTGGGAGAGCACATAGCCAGCTATCGTGTCGTAGTGACCTTCCGATGGCGTAATACCGAAAGATTCGGGCAACTGGTCGATACCGGCGGTGCCATCTACCACCCACTCGCCATCAACCTCCCTAATAACAAGCTCTCTCTCGGAGACCGAATCCGTCTCATCGAAGATATCTCCAACGATCTCCTCAACAAGATCCTCCAGGGTAACGATGCCCCCAACCCCTCCGTGTTCATCTACCACCACCGCGAGGTGAGTTCCCGTGGATCTACATTCATGCAAAAGATCGTCGACCGGCTTGGTGTTCGGAATCTTATAGATATCTCGAAGCAACGCCCGCCAGGAGTCTGTCGTGACCGGCTTGTTGATGAACTGAAGGAGGTCCTTCGCGAGGATCAACCCTCTCACATCATCGAGATCAGATCCGCAAATTAACACTCGAGACACTCCCTCTCTCGTGCACAGCGCGATAAGCTCTTCAGTGGTAGCGCTCTCGCTCGCCCACACAATATCTTTTCGTGGGGTCATAACCTCTCGAACAACCAGCCCCCCGAAATCGACGATCCCCTCGATGAGGCGCTGCTCGTTGTGCTCGATGGTCCCAGATTCTGAGCTGAATTTGACGATCTCGCTGAGCTCGTCTGTGGAGAGCGAGATATCTCGCTCCGTTGTCAGGCGAATGTGACATCGCTCCAACACACGATTAATCGTGTTGTGAATGAAGATGAGAATAGGTCCGACGAAGATATAAAAGAGACGTAGCGGCAAAGCCACTAGACACATCGTCTTTTCAGGAAACTGCAAGGTGAATGCCTTGGCCACCTGCACAACCACCAAGGTCGTCACCATAACGGCGGCGGCGCACAGAGCCGCCAACGCGACACCGTACGGAGTAACACCATGTCCATCTCCGGGAAGCTTGGCGATAAACCCGGTGAGAAACGCAAGACAGAATCCAGCTCCGAACGAGGAGCAGAGTCGTCCCATCTGAGCACACAAGAGGTAACGTTCCGACCTCTCAATTATGCGAACGCTCGCCGGGGCGCCGAACGCCTCTAGCTCAACCAACTCGCCCAGGCGGCTCGTACGACTGCGCGCAATCGCGAGCGAGGAGACGATGAAAAAGACGTACCCGGACACCGAAACAAGGAGCGGGAGACTCTGATAGAGGAGAACTATGGGATGATCAGGTTCGCTATTCATATGGTGAGGACCCCAGCCTAGCTGCGAGAAACGGCAGCCATCCCCGTGAACCGCTCGAGGTACCAGGATCGGAGAACTGTTATCAAAGATGCTTTGCTGGGGGATTTGGGCGTGCCCATAGTTATCCTTTTATTGTTCACGCCGGGGAGAGCGGTTGTCAATCAGAAGCGTCTCAATCCTTAAAAACTATTTCCTATCAATTTGTTACAACAACATCCTCATAACGACAGGATTTCCCGTCCTGTTGAGGGGCAACATACGGACTTCTCCGCTGCCCCCCTCCCCTCGACACCGGGGCATCGATGCCCCGGCTCAAGAGCATACCGGCCTCGTGCGCCCTTCTGACCTCACACCGTGACAAGATACCTGGTGCGAAGTGCCTGATAAGACTACTTTACTCCCCATGACACCAACTCGCGAAATCATGTGGAATCTTAACACGCTGCCGAATGTCGTGGCGTTGTACGGCCTTTTAGTTGTTGCCCTCGCTATTGGGGTAAACGGCATTGTGCAGAGAACCATCTTTTGGCGCTCCGGGCGCCCCTCTCCAGAAAACCTGGGACTGTGGTGGTGGCGTCTCGACGACCTCATCCAGCACGGATTCCTCCAACGTAAGGTAAGCCGAGGCAAGAGCGGCTCGGCGATCGCGCACCTTCTCGTCTACTTCGGATTCCTCGTTCTGACATTCACGACAACGATGGTGTTCATTCACCACGACCTCGGGATCAAGATCTATCAGGGGAAGTTTTACCTGTGGGTCACGATGTTCAGCGATGTATTCGGTATTTTACTCCTCGCTGGCGTGATCTACTTCGGCTACCGACGCTTTATGCAAAAGGCCGACCCGGTTCACGTGAGCCCCAACGATTCCTTCATCCTCGTTATGCTCGCCGTGCTTGTTGTGCAAGGCTTTGCGCTAGAAGGTCTTCGAATTCATGCTACGAACGATCCGTGGCAGCTTTACTCACCGATCGGTTGGCTCTTCGCTCAATCGGTATGGTTCCTCTCCGTAGAACGAGCCAAGGAGATACACTTCGTGATGTGGTGGTTTCACACCCTGACGGTGTACGCGTTCGTGGCGCTCTTCCCATACACTAAGTTCTTCCACATGGTTTCAAGTCCACTCAACCTCTTCTTCGCGCGAACCAACCGACCTAAGGGCGCGCTCCCATTCATCGGTGATATCGAGAAGCTGATGGAAACAGGTGAGGAATTTGCGCTCGGATTAGGAACGATTAAGGACTACACATGGAAGAATCTTCTCGACCTCGATGCCTGTACACAATGTGGTCGGTGCCAAGAGGTGTGCCCGGCGTACCTGACAGGAAAACCGCTCTCACCAAAGTGGGTCATCCTCGATACTCGTAACCATGCGCACGCCCTCCAGGCCCGAGGCGAGCTCCCTCCACAGACCGGAATGAATCCTGGCGTAGGGCTCGATCGCGCGCTCATGTCCAATGTTACGCTGCCGTTTAACTCGCTCACACGAACTGAGAACGGATTTGACGCCGCGGGGACATATCGAGCTCAAAATCCCCTCGTCCAGAATTCAGTGCTTTCCCTAGGCAGTTCCGCTGACGCGAAGATAGCTGGTGACGTCATGGATCCGATGGCCTTCTGGAGTTGTAACACCTGCCTCGCATGCGTTGAGGCATGTCCGGTGGGCATCAATCATGTGGATCAGATCGTAGGAAATCGGCGCCACCTCACGATGATGGAGGGACAGCTTCCGCACGAAGCTCAAGCGACCCTTCGATCCCTGGAAAGCCGAGCGAATCCATACGGCCCTCAGGAGGATCGGGTAAAATGGCTCGATGGTCTCGACGTCAAACAGCTTCAACCGGGAGATGCCGTCGACTATCTCTATTGGGTTGGGTGTGTATCGGCATTTGATCCTCGAAAGCAGAAGATCGCGAAGTCATTAGTAACGATCATGAATCGCGCGGGTCTCTCGTTCGGCGTGCTTGGGTCTATGGAGGGATGCACCGGGGATCCAGCGCGGCGTCTTGGCGAGGAGAACCTCTTCCAGACACTCGCCAAGCAGAACATCGAGCTTCTCAAGTCCGTGTCGTTCAAGACGCTCGTGGCGAATTGCCCTCACTGCTTCAACACGATCAAGAACGAGTATCCACAATTCGGAAATCTCGGGGAGGGACGACAGCCAGAGATAATCCACCACTCCGTCCTCCTACGTAGACTCCTTGAGGCAGACAAACTTCCATTAAAAGAGGAAGCTCTTAAGGAGGTAACCTTCCACGATCCGTGCTACCTCGGACGGGTCAACGACGAGTACGAGGCCCCACGAAAAACCCTTAAAGCGGTCAAAGGTCTTAAGATCCTTGAGATGGAGCGAAGCCGCGAGAAGGGGCTTTGCTGCGGTGCGGGCGGAGGTCATTTCTGGATGGACCTTAAGATAGGAGAGCGAGTTAACTCAGTTCGCGCGGCCGAAGCCGCCGAGACCGGCGCCTCCACCGTCGCGACCGCGTGTCCTTTCTGTATGCAGATGATGGAGGACGGGGTTAAACTGACTCATAACGAGGCGAAGCTCGATGTTCGGGATATCGCCGAGGTTATAGCCGAGAGACTTCAATGAAAGCACTCCCCTACTACGCCGACCATGAAGCATTCATCGACTCAGTGACGAAGCTCGTTCATCAGGAGCTGATCCCTCACGTGTCGAAGTGGGAGAAGGACGGGTTCTTTCCCAACGACGTCTTCAAGGTTCTCGGGGACCAGGGCTATCTCGGCCTGCTTATTTCCGAGGAGTACGGGGGAGTCGGAGGAGATTACAAGATGGCGGGCGCGTGGTGTGAAACCTTCGGAGAGCTCGCCTCCGTGGGACTCACGGTTGGGGTTAATATGCACTCCCTCGTTATCAGTCACGCCCTGGAAAAATTTGGTACCGATACGGCTAAACAACGCTGGCTTCCTAAGGCAGTACAGGGCGAAGCGATCGGCGCGTATGCCTTCACGGAACCGGGAGCTGGCAGCGACCTGGCGAGCATTCGAACGGTCGCCACCAAACACGGATCGACGTGGAAGATCAACGGCTCCAAGACCTTCATTACCAACGGCGCTCGAGCTGATTTTATCCTCGTTCTCACCAAGACCGATCCTAACGCCGGCTATAAGGGATTCACGACATTTGTTGTGGATACAAAATCGAAGGGGTTTAAGGTCTCAAAAACGCTCCACAAGCTCGGATGGCACGCTTCGGACACCGCCGAACTCTCGTTCGAAGACGTTGAGGTCGATGAGTCATGTGTTCTCGGCAAACTCGGTGAGGGATGGGGGCAAGCGGCTTCAAATCTTAACTGGGAACGCCTGATGCTCACCCTCACCTCCCTCGCCGGTGCGAGGATGTGCCTGCAATCCTCCACCCGATACGCGGGTGAGCGTAAGGCGTTCGGCAGAAAGCTTCACGAGTTCTCAGACATCGCCGGATATATGCAAGAGATGGAGCGAAGGATCGTCCTCGGGGAGGCACTTGCCCACCGCGCTCTCGACGAATTGTGTTCCGGACGTGATTGTCGTCCCCTCGTCGCCGCCGCCAAACGGATGGTGTGCGACGATGCGGTTTGGATCGCGGACAAGGCTATTCAGATTCACGGTGGATACGGATACACAACTGAATTCCTTCCTGAACGGTGGTGGCGAGATCTTCGCCTCATGCCTATCGGCGGCGGCACGAGCGAGATCATGACGAATATCCTTCGCAAGGAGCTCCAGAGAGGCAGCTGAAACAGCGGGGCCTCTCTTCCAGCTGGTTCTGGAGAGGATGCACGTCTTAGTCTCTGTAACGCGCGGGAGCTACAACCCGTCTCGCACCTTTTCGAGCACCTTCATTGTTTGTTCGATAGGGGTGCCCCCCGAGATTCCAATCCCACGAGATCGCTGCACCTCAGCCCACAGATGTTTCACCACCTGGCGGAGGGTCGTATGCACCTGAATCTCCCATTCAGCGAGCGGAGACCACTCATCGTTTATGTGTCGGTACTTCCAGGGAGCGAGCTCCTCGCCAGCGGCGATGAGAAATTCAGCGAGGCATAGAGCGTCCTTTGACTCTCCCTGCTCGAGAAGGCGACACAGTTCCCGATGGGCGCGACTCAGAAGGTCCATGGTCAGGATCAGATTGTGCCACTTCGCCTCATTGAATACGACCGAGTATGTGACCGCGTACTCATCCAGCAAACGCGCCTTTTGTTGATACCCTTCAATCAGGTATTCCAATTCCTCCATGTACCGGAGAGCCGTCGGTCGAAAACGAAGCTCCAAGAAACGCCTAAAGCTCGTCGAGGACAGGAAGAACATGTTTCGCGCGAGTATCATCGCTCCGATTGTGGCAAGCACCGCACACACACCGAGGCTTACGGACACGATAATCGAGTTGTAGAATAAGAGCTCTCCCATGATCGCTATGATCGGAAAGGATTAACGCCACCTTAACTATTTATTTTCAAACTTGATTCTACCAAGTCGGGTACCTAAAAATTGATTAACTGCCTCAATCGGCGTCAAAGAGCGCGAGATGCAACGCTTTGAGAGCTCTGCAACGGCCTCCTCCTCGCCTGTCAGGATCATCCGAGTGATGCGCTCCCCAATAAGGGTGGCAATGGTTTGCGATACGATCCGGAGACGGCGGGAATATCCAACAGGAGATGATTCAAGCCATGCCGAGTGCGCTACGGTCCCCTCGACTATCTCGGAAACCCCCTCGCCACTCGTAGCAACACTCTTCAAAATCCTAGGCTTCCAGTGGTCGGCGGCGAACTCCTCGAGCGATAAGAGGGTATAGAGGTCCTTCTCAAGAAGGAGCGCACCATCGCGATCTGCCTTGTTCACCACGAACAGGTCCGCGATCTCCATGAGCCCGGCCTTAATGATCTGAACGCTATCGCCCATCCCGGGAACGAGTACGACAACACAGGTATCGGCGGTTCTCATAATATCAACCTCAGCCTGCCCTACCCCAACGGTCTCAACCAACACCACATCGAATCCCGCGCAATCAAGGACATGCACTGACTCAAGGGTTGCTCTCGCGAGACCACCGAGAGACCCGCGTGTTGCCATACTCCGGATAAAAACGGTTGAGTCCTCGGCAGCTTGATTCATCCGAATGCGGTCCCCCAGGATTGCGCCACCACTGAATGGACTCGAGGGATCCACGGCAAGAATAGCCACTTTAGCTCCTCGCGCTCGGTAGCGCGCCGCCATCGCGTCAACAAGGGTTGACTTGCCAGCGCCGGGAGAACCGGTCACACCTACCACATGAGCTCGACCGGCCGGGCGTCGCATCGACGCGGCGAGAGCAGCGACCTCAGGATCTCCATTCTCTATCTTGGTGATGAAACGAGCGATGGCCCGAGAATCCCCTGCAAGGGTTCGGGCCACCAACTCGTCATTCGTGAACTTCATACCCTCATGGTACTGCCCAGGAGGGCGTTAAGCCAACTGGATAACGTCGTTCAGAAGCTGGTTAATCGTCGTAATAATTCGCGTACTAGCCTGAAACCCACGTTGCAGAGTGATAATCCGCACGAACTCAGAGGCGATATCAACCGTTGATAGCTCAACTGTACCAGCCTTAATCGCTCCGTAGGTTCCGGTACCCGGCTTGCCATACAGCGCATCGCCGGAGGCCACTGACACTCCCAACTGGTTCTTACCAAGCCGGAGGAGTCCCTCAGGATTCGCAAAATTGGCGAGCGCAATACTGCCGATAACGCTCGTTTGCCCGTTGGTGAGGAGCGCTGATACCCGACCATCCGCCCCGATACTGATGCTATTCACAGAGCCTATACCTTTTCCATCCTGGGTGACTGACAGGATGTTCGACGCGGCTGCGTACTGCGACATCGGGTTGAAGTTGAGGTCCGTAACGCTCTGGTCGGCGCCATTATTCCAGTCAATGGTCATCGTAAGGTCTGGGGTGCCGGGAACAAACGGAGGGTTGCGCTGCCCATTACCACCGAAGGTAAGCACCTTCTCGCCGACGAAACGGGGATAACCCGTGACCGTCAGCGATGCGGCGGGATCGACATCTTCGTTGTTGACGTACGCTCGCACAGTGAACTCATTGGCTCCGGTATGGAAGAACATGAGACTTACGGTATGACTCTCGCCCAGTGAATCAAACACATCGACAACGGTCGAGTATTCTGCAAACTGATTGAGGTCGGCGTAGGTCGTAACAGGCGGAATGGCTGTGCCTGGAACTGGGATTCCGCCCCCATCGATGGTAGCGGACGCTGAGTTGAGGTTTCCTGAGATAGTCAACTCGTTCGTGGCGATACTGCTCTGTTCGATATTGTTGACGTTGATAGGCTCAAGAGCGCCGGAGCCGTCCGCTGGAAACCCAAGCACCGCATAGCCGTTCTGATTGGTGATGAATCCGGCCGAGTCGATCTTAAAATCACCGGCGCGCGAGTATGACCGATCCAGACCGTTCGCCAGGATGAAGAATCCGTTGCCCGATATTCCAAGGTCGAGAGGACGGCCCGTGAACTCAAGGGTACCCTGCTCGTAGATCGTCTGCACCGAGGCGATCTGCGAACCCGAGCCCACCTGCTTACCGAGAATACCATCGCCCGCCATGATATCCTCGAATGAGGCGCGGCTCGTCTTATACCCGATAGTGTTCGCGTTGGAGATGTTATCGCCGGCTACAGAGATAGCCATACCATGACTTGCGATACCAGAGCGACCTGCGAAGAGTCCGTTAATTATACTTGCCACGTGTCAATCCCTTACGATAAATGAGCCGTTCTATCCGAGGACCAACGCTCCCCAGAACAACGCGCGGTTTTCATCCACTGATTTTCTCTTCCTGAAATCACTGCTCTGAGAACGACATCCGTGTTTCGTTCCGCTCCACCGCGCTACACCTTCGGTGGGATAGTCACTTCCTGTACCACTCCTACTGAATACTCCTGATTGCCGATTACAAGCTTCGGATCTGGACCAGGAACAAATCCCGTAACTACTCCACTAACCGCTGCTGCTGGCTTATAGAATCCAGCTCCTGATGGCCGGGTAGCCGCTACCGAGAAACCATAGCTACCATCCTTGACACCGAGACCATCCAAGGTCACAAAGTTCTTGCCAGCCGGGAGGTTCTCAAAGGTCTTCGTTCCAACGACCTTCCCATCCGCATCAAGGATGTCGACCTTGACCAGCGGAGTCGCGGCATTAAGATCAATCTGTAATTGTCCACCTTGGCCACCGCTCACTTTTACCTCTGAGCCACTCAATTTAACCTGCTGCCCCAAGTAGCCAGCCATAGAGCTAATATTGTTCTGGTTTTGAGACGCCAACTTCTGCTCGATTGAGGTGAGTTTCTCTACCTGCGTAAACTGCGCCAGCTGCACGGCGAATTCCTTGCTATCAACTGGTGCCTCGGGGTCCTGATTCTTGAGTTGGGCGATGAGGAGCTTCATGAACTCCACCTGGCCCATCTCGTCGCCTTTCTTGGCGCTCTTGGTTTGAGCGCTCGCCGTTGGCGAGTATCCTGAGATTGTGCTCGTTGTTAAGTCAGCCATGTATCGTTACCTTTTTCACTACGCTATCCAGTGGTCCGCAGGGGTAATTCCTGCATCGGGAATGCCACTCCTCGGTGTATCTGCAAATTCGCTGCCAAATGTATTTTCAGGGGTTTGGCGCTCTTTACCGGGCATGTTGTTCCCGTCTTGCTGGAAACTCTTGCCGTCCAGGAAGGCTTGGGTTTGCGCGAAGCTTCCCGGCTCTCTCTCGCTCAAAACTTGAACCGAAACCCGATCGACGTTGAGACCGAGGCGGCGCAAGGCCGTCTGAAGTTCATGTGCATGCTCACGAACCGAGCTCACAACCTCAGGATTTTGCGGGGTAATGCGCGCATGAAGGAGCCCATCGCGAAGCGACACGTCGCACTTTACCTGCCCCAACTGCATCGGGTCTAAACGAAGGGTAATAGTCTTTCCGTCACGACTACGAGCAGCCTCCTTCAAGGCGGTCTCAATACGCTCCATCATCCTCTGGGAGGTCGCTCGATTGAGGTATTTAGCCACTCTGGGGGCGGTATCATTTTTGGCCGCTCGAGGTTCCGCTGTAGCTCCGACTCCAGCGATTCCTGGAGACGCAGCCTTCGATTTGGAATCAACTGACGCGGAGGTCTGGGCCTTTAAGCTATCATATGCCTGCCGAAGCAGGGACAATTGCATCGAGAGCTCTCCGTTCCTCTCCCGTGAAGGAGTAGCTCCGGACATCAAGCTCATATCGTCCAATGTCGCAACCTCTCTACGGCCCCCTGTCACGTTCTTCTCAGGATCCGTGCTCAATCGAGTCTCCGCACCAAGGGAACGCGTCTGGAAATCGGCGTCGTGGAAGGAGCTGTCTCCGGAGTCCTCTCCCTCTAATTGGGCTAGGAGCCGATCAATCTCCTCATTACCGGTAGAGCGAGACTCCTCGCCCTTTGAGAAAGGGCGCTTTGAGGATAGCTGCGGTCGAGCCATCTCTGATCCCACCTGAGCCGTGAGGTCGTCCCCAACAAAGTCATCGGACCATACCTCCTCTTCGGCCTCTTCCTCGCCCGAGAGATCCACTCGCTCAAGACCGCTCGCCTTGTCTATGTGAAGCTCGTCTCCAGAGGTTTGAGCCACCTCTGTATGCATATGAGAGACCATCACGTGTTGCGAGGTTACCTGGACTGCAAGGTCCTGAGTATCCGAAATGAGATCAGTATCGAGGTCAAGCTCGTCCAGCTCTGCGTAGACGATCTCCTCCTCAAGCTCTATCTCTTCTCCTCCCTGGTCCAAGGTCAGAGCCCCTTCTCCAAGGTTTTCGACCTCAACCTCACCTCCACCATCGTCATCAACGGGTCCAGTGTTAACGGGCCCGCTATTCTTGGCTTGAACGGTATCTTTGACGACCACGCCACCCTCCTGAGTGACGCAATCAACCGCTTCATCATCACTGACGTGACCCTGCGCATCGCCTGAATCGGCTCCCTCGGCTCGCACCGGGCCTTGCACCTCAACCTGTTGTTGCTTAACCGAAGAGACGGCCTGAGAGAGCGCGAAGCCAAGTGCGGAGATCTCATCTCGAGCGCCACTTATACCGCCACGGGCTCTCTCCAAAAGTTTCTTGAATTCTGAGGCCAAGCTCTCTTTGGCTGTTGGATCCTCTGATTGATTGCTCTTCTCAGAGGGCAGGGCGAGCTTCGGTGGCTCTATCTCGTGCAGGCGTCGGATCATGGTTATCCTGAATGTGGGGGCGGCTTCTCATAAGCCTCGTATCGCGTCCTGCAACGACCCACCGGGTTGTACGGATGGTCTAGTAAGCAAGAGCGCTGCCAAACGAGAGGGGCGCGAAATCAACACATTAGCGAGCCCACCTAGAGCAAAAAGTGCCCGCAGGGGGCCCTAGGGGGTAAAACGAACCGTTGCGGAGGGTGAAAAATGGCCCCATCGTTCGCATCACGAGAGCTTGAGTTCCCTCCCAGCTGAGGCCTCGTAGGACAAGGCAACGTCGTTGGAGCCAGCGAAAGAAACCGGTACGCACGCGAGCGAGGGGCTAGTGAAGAAATCGGCGCAGAGTTTCCCGCGCGCCAGTGCATTGCGCTTCGCTCCGAGGTGCAGTAACAAAGGCTCACTATGGTGTACCTTGTGTGGACGCTTGCTATTGCGTTTATTGTCATCGGTGTCTGCGGAACCGTCCTTCCTGCGCTTCCTGGGACCCCATTCATATTTTTTGGGGCATTAACACTCGCATGGTGGTACGACTTTACCATCCTCGGAACACCGAGCCTCGTGTTTTTAGGAGTGCTAGCCGTCTTAGGAATCGCCGTGGACTTCGTCGCATCCAGTATGGGGGCGAAGCGTGTAGGAGCGAGTACCCTTGCCGTGATCGGCGCGACGATCGGCTCCCTTCTGGGAATCTTCTTTTCGTTGCCAGGTATTATCGTTGGACCATTTATCGGTGCTTTCGCCGGAGAATGCATTGCTCAGAGCTCGCTTCTCCGCGCTACAAAGGTTGGATTCGGCACCTGGGTTGGGCTCCTCTTGGGGACAGCAGCCAAGGTTGCGATAGCGCTCTCAATGGTCGGCTTTATCATCATCTCCCTCATCATCTAGCAGGGTGGTGAAAAATGGATCCGTCGTGAGCATTTTGAGGGTTTCGGCGAAACGAGGCCGAGACGACGAAAAAACCGGAGGCGTACCCACTGAGATACGTTGAGGATTTTTTCGTTGGCTCCAACGAGGTTGGAGCCAAACCATCGAAATGCGCAACAGGAGATCATTTTTCACCACCCTGCTAGTGCCTTGTTCAGAAATTGTGGCACCTGACGACGGGGGTCTCGTCGCTGCGAGCACGAGCAGAGAAGCGCAAGCGTCAAACCGCCGTTTTGCCACACCTCATTTCAACCGCTATCTCAGATGTTTTTCCGCCCGTTTTGCGCACTTTCCCACCGGCCTTACGCATCCAATGATGGGACACGGGCGGATCTCGGAGATCAGTCCGGTCATTTTCTCGGAGAACGGTTCATCATGAAGCAACCACGAATTGCACTCGGTCTTATGATCATCTTCACGGTGGTCGTCGCGGGAGTCGGAGTGGCTCTTTCAAGCGGCCTCTCAACAGCATTCTTCGCGAACTCAGCCCTCAACTCTGTTATCTTAGCCATTTTAGTGTTCGGCGTCGCCGTTGCCTTCATGCAGATGAATCGCTTACGCGCTTCTATCGCGTGGCTCACAGAGTTCAAAACAGGGAGCTCCAACAGATCAGCACTACCACCCGTGCTTGCCCCTCTCGCACCAGCGCTTGGAAATGCTGGCGAGGTTCATCCTGTTCCAATGGCTACATCGAGAGCAATGCTCGACAGTGTTTACACTCGCCTCGATGAAGGACGGGAAACATCACGTTACTTGATGAACACCCTCATTCTCCTCGGGCTCCTCGGCACGTTCTGGGGACTCCTCCAAACGGTGAGCGGTATCGGATCGGTGATCGGTGGCCTCAACGTTGGCGATGGAGATCTCGGTTTAGTGTTCGACAAATTTAAAGAGGGACTTCAGACCCCACTCGTGGGTATGGGGGTATCCTTCAGCGCGTCTCTGTTCGGACTGGCAAGCTCGCTCATCCTTGGCTTCTATGATCTCGTGACCGGTCGGGTGCAAACTCAATTCTGCGAGGAGCTGGAGGATTGGATCTCGACCCCACAGGAGCGGGTCGCGAACGAAACTACCGCTGTCGCGATGTCGGCCCCTCCGCTTCGCTATCAGGACGCTTACATCCAGAATCTCTCAGACCAACTTGAACGCCTGCAAAAGATCTTCCGTCAACAGGAACAGTCACGAGAATCAGAGCGCAGCTCAGTCCGGGCGCTCTCCGAAGGGATCTCCGCGCTGGACGACCATCTCAAATCCCAGCATGGCGTGCTCATTAAGCTGGCGGAGATTCAACAACAGGTATCCCCAGTCCTCACGCGTTTGAATGAGAAATTGGGCAGCACAAATCAAGAAACGATTGAGGCACACACACGACGGATCGACCTCAACCTCAAAGAGATCAGCGAGCGAGTTTCACGTTCGGCTGACACCGTGGCGAGCGAGCTTCGAGAGGAGCTAAAGATTATCGCCAAAATACTAGCCTCTGAAGAAGCCAAGAGTAACGCCTAAGGCATAATCCTATGAGCTACGCTGGACGAAAAGCGAGACGCAGACATTTGGACATCTGGCCTGGGTACGTTGATGCCCTCTCGACCATGCTCATGATGGTCGCGCTTGTATTAGTACTCATGATGGCGGCTCAGTTCGCGCTCTCAAACGCTCTGAACACCCGAGAGACTCAGATGTCTGAGCTGGCCCTGCGTCTCCAAAAACTAAACGACGCTTTGAACCTTGAGAAATCTACCTCTGAGAGCCTCAAGGGAGAGAAAGCTCAGCTTGAGGCACGGGTGAAACAGGTTCACGATGAAGCCACACAGATGCGCAATCGATTGAGCGAGAGCGAGGGGAAACTCAGCGGACTTGTCGGAGAGCGGGATTTTGCGAAACGCGAGATGGAACGCGCGGCGCAAGAGAGCACCCAGATAAAAGTACAACTCGCTGACATGGTTCGCCAGATCGAGGAGCTCAACAAAAAACTCACCCTGCTTACCGCAGACCTCGCGTCAGCCCAGTCATCTATCTCTGAGAAGGAGATAACAATTAAGGACCTCGACGCGAAATTGAAGCGCAAGATGCTTGAGAAGGTGGAAGAGCTCACAGCGTATCGCTCGGAATTCTTCGGTCGACTCAAACAAGCTCTCGGTAATCGGCCAGACATAAAGGTCGTCGGCGACCGCTTCGTCTTCCAGTCCGAGGTCTTCTTTCAAACCGCCTCAGCCGATGTTCAAGAGAGCGGAAAGGAACAACTCGCTAAGCTCGCGGACACCCTAAAAGAGCTCGCGAAAACTATTCCAAAGGATATCAACTGGATCCTCAACGTCGTCGGTCACACCGACAAGCGACCGATTAATATGGCTCAGTTCCGATCAAACTGGGAACTCTCATCGGCTCGAGCCATATCTGTGGTAAAGTTCCTTGTTGAACAAGGGATCCCACCTGAGCGCCTCTCGGCAACCGGCTACGGAGAATACCAACCTCTCGACAACGGCAGTACCGAGGAAGCCTTCTCTCGCAACAGGCGCATCGAGCTTAAGTTCAACCAGAGATAGCCCTTGAGCAGGGTGGTAAAAATTGATCTCTTGCTGCACGTTTCGATGGGCTGACTGCAACTTCGCTAGAGCCGTCCAAACAGTCCTCAACGTATCCCGACGGATAGATCTCCAGGTTTGTGCCGTCTCCGCCTTGTTTAGTCGAAACTCTCGGAGCGCTCACGACGGGGCCTTTTTTACCACCCTGCTAGAGCTCCTCACCAGTTGAAGAGCTCAAGCGAAAGAAAGCAGCGTCCGAATTTCACACATACACGGGAATCACCGGCAGTTAACGAGATGTGAACCATACTAGGCTCGACCTTAATGGCCGGAGTATCCGAGAGCACCGGTCGCGCATAGATAGCGTCTCCGCCTTTGCATTCGACCTCGTAGAGGAATACTCCATGGTAGTGCGTTTTACACACTAGCTCTGGAGCCAAAACAAGCTTCAGCGCATCGTGCTCGGCCACTCTCAGAAACCACTCCCCATCAACGTGCTCAACGAGCGTTCCCGCTCGAAAGAGTCTATCAGTGAGAAAGACATTTCTCCGGAGCAGGTACCAACCGTTCTCAGCAACCGGTCGCGTTGTGCTTGATTCGAAAGGAAGTGTTGCTGCAGTGTTCATATCGCGTCGCGTTCCCTCTGATGACTCGCCTCAATCGGCGTCGGCACCATTTATGGACGGTTCGTTTTGCGAACCGACCTTAACGCTCTCGTTCTACAACTGCACTCCTTCCGATAAAAGCAGAGATCGAAGCTCAAAAGCCACCCAAAGATCCACGACAAATTTCACCCAGTGGCCTGAAACTCTCGGGCCGCCACTTTTTCGAGCAGGGCTTGGTGTTCGGCGATCGTCACGAGCTCTCGCGAATTGAGCCGAATTAAGATAGCACCTGTTTGCAGGAAGGATTTCGAAAACGACAGCGCGACCGGACCCGACCGCTTTCTTCCCGAATTGGTCCGCTTAAATACCCTGCGAAAATTGGGAAGCTCTCCATCCGAAACCCCAAACACATCCAGCAACCAATGCGTCTCCTTCGATATCGCGTAGTCGAGAGAAGCCGCAAGGCTCCCCCTATCACCAACAAGGATAGGATCAGAGGGGTGTCCAAGGGCGGTCATCGACGTTTGAATCGCGAGCACCGAGAGCGCTCGAACGGCGACACTCCAATGGAAGGACCCCTGCCCTGCGAACGCGCCACTCGTTTTTCCACGCACAGCGTGAATACGACGTCCACCAATGAGGCACTCGGTCTGAAAAAGCGACGGGTCTTGGTCACCCACGAAATGAAGCTTTAAATAATCCATCTTACCTAGTGTGGCTTGCAAAATTTTTTACCTATCGATCTACCGTAACGGCCCCGAGGGAAGCGAGGCAAAACCTGCTAGTAGTTTAGTGGTGGACGCCGACACGTGAACGTGCGCGTGCTCGTAAACGTCAACGTACCCCAGAACGTTGGTATTTTATTCCGGGTACGTTCACGTTCACGTTTACGAGCACGTTTACGTGGGGTTTTGCCTCGCTCCCCGAGGGCTCTTCGAGACCACGCTCTGTCGGCAGGTGAAGAAACTTTCTGGACGAGGCACTTGTGGTCCTGTCCTTGAGCTCCAAACCTCCCCAGGCATCTTACATAACGTTCGGATGTGTTACCCGAGTTTTCGGCATTTGAGAGGGGTATAAACAGGGGCTAAAAATTCAGGACAAGAGTCAGACGACTCATAGGCCCTCTCGACACCACGAGACAACGGATACTCTGAGAGGCACAGCGGTCCAGCCGCTCAGCGGAGATCACCAACCAAAGTATTCCGGAGGATAAAATTGGTCACCAAACGCCAGGTAGACCCGATCATGCCCACATTCTGGAGGAGCGATGACCCTGCTATCGGGTATCCCATCAACAGGCTCATCGGATCCCACCCGCCTGTGAACAAGGGAACCATCCGCCTGCCTACTCACAACGTGCAAGCTCAGCCCACCATACTCAGTCCTGCACACCCGGCCATCGAGTAGCATCGAGAGAGGTCTGCCGATTCCGTGGATTAACCATCCATCCGCAAGCCGGCGAACCGGAGTTCCGGCCCGATATCGACTTTCACCGACATCGATATCCTCCCGTAAAATGTACCACTCTCCCGACTCTCTAAGGCTAGATCCATCATGACGATGTGGAGAGGTTTCTGTCGACTGGCTCATCACCTGGTTCCTTCCAACCACTCACAGCAAAGAGCGCAGATAGGCTGAACTACCAGCCTAACAGCCCTGCGAGCGTACTAGTCAGCGCGATACCCCAGGAGGACTCCCTTCTTGAGGGGCCGCGCTCCTGTACAAGAACATGAGTCTCATCTCCCCCTCCATGACGAGGCTCATGGTGGCGCGCTCCTCTGTCGTCCCATGGTAACTACTCACCGAATTTAAAGATCGTCGCCGCAATTTCATCGCTATATGAGCTGACTTTGGCGGATCTTCTTTCTTGCCACCCCCTAGTCGGGGGTGCCTTTTTTAGGTGAGTAGTTAGAAGCCATCTCAAAAATCCCCTGGGCTGCGGCTCGCTGCGCTACGAGATCGCGTCGTCTTCGGGAGAAAACGTGCTCGCTGTATCGCGGCGGATACA
>JAIXQT010000282.1 GCA_027485595.1 Pseudomonadota bacterium
GAGAAAACGTGCTCGCTGTATCGCAGCGGATACACCTGCGCGCGTTTTCTCCCTGCATTCTCGCGCTCTCCTAGCTCGCAGAGCCTCGCCTCCATGGTATTTTTGAGATGGCTTCTAGATAGAAATTGAAAACTCTCGGGTGACCTCTTCATCCGCCGACAGATCTCATCCAGTTCATGCGCCCCCCCCTTTTGACAGGAGGGGACTCTTTTGAGTTCCTCATGCTGCCCCCTACACCCTGGGTCCGGCAAGGAGTTGAATCGGAGGGGCCTGATGATTCCCAACGATTTCTACTCCCCAACAAACACAAGAGGGGGTAGGTTCTGAGCCATGAAATGTGATTATCGCTCCGTGCTCTGTGCCCTTGTTTCCATCTCGTCTCTCGTGTTGGTTGGCTGCAACTTCGGGGGAGGGGGTGGTGAAGATCCGGTTGACGCTGACCTCCGGATTGGGGCGCTGTTGGATCTTTCCGGGGACGCGAGCGGTTCCGACCAGTTTGTCGAGCAGGTTATCTTTCAGGCACAAGAGGATGCGAAGGCTCTCGGAGTTACTCTCGGTATCGAGGTTCGAGACACAGGGGGTAGTCCGACGCAGGCGGCGCAAGAGATGCAGGCGCTTATTGATAAAGGAGTCAGGGTTTTTGTGGGCCCCTCCTCAAGTAGTGAGGCGCAAGCTGTACTCCCAGTAGCGAACGCCGCTGGAGCGCTCGTAGTGAGCGAGTCGAGCACAGCACAGTCCCTCGCTATTCCTAACGATGCGCTCTACCGGATGTGCCCGACAAGCCTTGTCGAGGTGCAGGCTACCTCTGACCTCATCAGGGAGCAGGGGCTGCGCGCTATCGTTACGGTCAATCGAAGTGACGTTGGGAATACGGAGCTCGTTTCGGCTCTTCGGCCGAAGCTCTCAGCTGCTGGTATCATGCCTCAACCACCGATCGTGTATGCCACTGATCACGGCACTGACTTTAGGGGGGTCGCGCAATCCGTTGGAGACGCGGTCGCTGCGGCTGGGGGAGCCTCGAATGGCGTCGGCGTGTACGTTGCAGGTTTTGATGAGGTGGCTGACCTCCTCGCGGACGCTAACGGTGTGCCATCTCTTCAGGGCGTTCCCTTCTTCGGATCTGACGGGGTGAGCCAGAATCCGAACATCGTCACCTCGGCTGGCCCCGCTTTTTTTGCGGCGGATGCTGATGGGGTGCCAAGTCCTAATCTTGGAATTCCCGCGGACAAACTGGGAGAGGCGCAGCGGATTATGAGCGCAACTGGTCAAACGATGCCGGATGGATTCGCCCTTGCGGCGTATGACGCGGTGATGATTATGGCGAACGCCTACATCTCCGATCCCTCGTTCGGTTCTGGCGGCGTTCAAGATCGGAGCGCATTTGCTCGAACGGCAAATGGATATTCGGGCGTAACGGGAACCATACAGCTGAACTCAGCAGGGGACCGTATATCCTCCGCCTACACGTTCTGGGCGGTGTGCTACCAGAGCGGGCTTCACAACTGGTACGGAGTCGGTTCGTGGACCCCCGCATCGCCTGCATCGACGAAGGGATCGATCGCTGTGAGCGGATGTCCGGTGAGCTGAGGCGGAGTAGGCTCGGGGGAGGCGCGGAGTGACGCTCGGCGCCGTGTTAGTGGTAGCTCACGATCTTTTTCTCACAGGGGTGGACTTTTATGGCATCGGGCCAGGAGGAGGCTGCCGGACGGAGGGGGGTCGTTATCTGTCGTCATCGATAGGTATCGAAGTACGTCTGATGCGTTGAGTCACACTCTGGCGACGCAGTCATATAATCCATCTGGGACCCTCTATGACTGATATCTCAACGCACATGCTAAATACCGCTGCTATGCTCGCTACCGCCGCAACGCTCCTCGCAGGGTGTCAGCGTAAAACGGAGACGGACGCCCCGGCCAATGACACTAATCTTGCGCAGCGCGCCCTACCAGCGGCTCCGCTCGCGCTCGATGGTGACTTCGGTCCCCGGTGTCACAAAAGGCGCGCGATGATCACGCAGATCGCAAACCTGACTTCGCACTTTCCTCACATCAAAGAGGACTCGGGTTCAAATGACACCGCTATCGGGCCCCGAACGTTGCGACTGCTGACTGAGAGTAGGCCAGAGTTTCGACGATACTTCGAGGCCGATTTCGCTATCATCGCGCTCTCCCACAATGAAGCCGTGGATAGTTCACCCAGGAGATAATCACCTCATTACGGCGTTTTCGTGGAGCGTTCGAACTTCAGGTCTGCCCAAAATCCGTGATCGTGGCTTGTACCGTCCCCCGCGTCCTGAATTTTGAGGATGAGGGTATCGACCCCCGAGATATCCACATCGAGGTCGGTGACCGGCTCGCCACCACGTATGATGGGACTCTCCCACAGCACCCGACCATCCCCTTCGACTACAAAGGTAACGCTCGCCGCTGTTCCAGACACGTAGTCAGGGAGCCCCGCATGTCCCGTTAGGCGGGAGAACGCTCCTTTCACCGGATAGCTCAGGGTCGCGTTGCTGTGCATGCCAAATGAGTTTGGATATTTAACCCCGGCAGCGGTGATAGATTTTCCCTCGACGCTGTAGCCTATCCGTGGCTGACCCCACCCCTGTTTAACGACGGTAGGTCGTACACCGCTGACCGCGAACCGAGGGGTGAATATGGTTGTCTGGCCGCCCGAGGCTAGATGATTCGTTCGCGGACATCCCGCGCACCGTAAATCCCACATTGAGAGTAGTGCTCGAGCCGCAAGTCCCCGGTCCGTAATGGGGTTGTAGTAGGTGAAAGGGGAGTACCACACGTACGTCAGAAAGATAAGCCCGATACTCAGCGTTACGAACTTGGTCCGTCCCTCATCTGTGATAACAACAGGTCCGACTCGACTCACCTCTCGGAGCATCACTGAACTCAGGACGTACGAGAGTAAGAGGGGGATCATGTAGTGATAAAGGTAGAGCACCCGAGTGATCTGACCCATGGCGAGCATGTACGCACCGTAGAGTCCGAGCAGGAGGATGATCGTCCATCGGGCTTTGAGGGGTTGTCCCTGTTGAGGTATGAGTGCATTCACAAGCAGAAGAGCCGCGGCCACAACCA
>JAIXQT010000195.1 GCA_027485595.1 Pseudomonadota bacterium
ACAAAGGGTTCCAGCAACAAAAACCCCTGCGGGTTCAGGGGAAGACTCCGATCGACCTGGCAACGATGACTCGTCGGACAACGACGATGATGCCGACGAAGATACCAGTGGCGATGGTGGCGATGACTCTGATGGGGGGTCAGACGATGATTCTGATGACGACGGCTCAGGGCGTGGAGACTCAGATAATAATCCCGTAGATTCTGGCGACGACGACAATTCAGGGGGCAATTCAGGTGGTGGCGGGTCCGGCAGCAACGGCGGTGGCTCGGGGAGTGACTCACCTCGAGACGGTGACAAGCGTGATGTTACCGGCAGTATAAGCCTCATCTCTGGCTCACGTGTAACAGCAGCGGGATTGGAGTTCTTGGTGACGGAAGACTCCGAGTTTAGGACCTCAGAGGGGAAGAAAGCCACCATAGGCGATTTCAAAATTGGAGCTTCGGTGAGAGCTCGCGGCGTATACCAATCCGGAAATCTGCTCCTCGAGCGACTTGAAGCACGCTAGCGCACAGTATTTCTGCCCGGTATCTCTGAAGGAATGCCTGACTTGCAGGCCCCGCCACCTATTCCCAATCTCATCGCCCCCTCCCTGGCTATCAGCGCACTGTCCTCGAACGAATCATTAGAGCCAGCCTACCCCCTCTTGCAACGTACCTATGAAACGAACTGTTTAGGACTACGTCACTCCCTATAATTGGAACGGGCGTCGTAAGACCGAAACCAACCGCCTGCCCCAGACTGAGGCGAGCGTTCGACTGAGCTCACGCCACGTCTGCCGCCGAGGTCGGAGCCGGTTTTCACCCGTACTGAAAAAGCAAGCTACTTGTGAGGAGTGCCACACGGAACACCATGAGCGCACGCAGCCGTGAACTCCATGGAATCGTTGCTCAGAACTGCCACAGGAAAGGTGATGCAGTAGTCACCGATCTCACCCGGCGTCAGTTGGGCTTTTGCCGGTATGTGGAGCGGAGGGGCGTGGGCCGCGTGCACCAAGCTAATCTACGAGATAGATCCCGTAGAGTGCCCCACGTGGAAATCACAAATGCGTATCAACGCCTTCATTCAGGATGCTAACTCAATCAGGGACACCATGAAGTCTTAGGGGATAGCTGATTTCTCGGAACCTCCTCCCATCCCGACGTTCATCGACACCCCCTCACACTATCGATGACCTCCCCTCGTACGACTCCTTCGAGCCACCTCCTGCTAGACCCCACTTCCTTTGTGACGGAATGGGGGCCGTGTATCTGAACAGCTATTTTTCGCCTTTAAGCGGCACGTCTTCAGCTCTGCTGGGGTCGTTAAAAAACCTATCCGGAGCTGCAGATCACGTATGTCGGGCCTACTCTCAATAATATCGCCAGAACCATCACTGGTCCGCCACAGAAGTTCAACTACCCACGATAAAGCAATCGATCTTCTTGGCAATACATAAAGGATGCGCGTTTGGTGTGCCGCACCCCACGAACACGTTCCGCAAGAAGCAGCGTCTCATCGTCGCGTCCGCTGAAGCGGGGCTCATTCAGCCAGCGAATTAATGATGAGGTACTTCCCTTTCCGCCTCGGCCCAAAATCCCGCTGCCTTTGAACGGACAAAGGATTGTCGACTCCGCTGAACGTACACATCATCATTAAAGAGGACATTTCGCACATACGAGTAGAGGAACTCACGAAGTTTCGACACCCCTTGAGCGATCTGATCATCACCCCACAAGGTTACAGGAGATGCTGGCGGCACTAGCCGATCATCAACCAACTCCCTCTGAGTGTTCACCGCTTTAAGGGCAGTCAAAAGCTTATTTACAAGCCCAATTCTCTTTAAGCGATCAGGATGAAGGATGTGGTTCACCGTTTCATCCCCCCCTCGATTGCCCGAGGATAGAAGTTTTTCGATCACTTTTGCGCCAACGAGAGAGATAAGGCGCTCATCGCCGAGAAGCTTGAGGGATCTAAGATGCTCCACAAAATCCACTTTGGACATCGGCATCTCCGCTTTCTCAGAGTCGATCGTCTGGTCAAACCGTTGCCGCTCAATAATCCGCTGGAGCAAAAAGAGGTCCAAAGGCTGATTTGCCAGAATACCAGTAGCGTCAAAGATATCGAACTTGTCGAGCTCTCGCCCCCTCCCAGCCACCAACTTCTCGATCAGCGTCAACTCTGGCGCTACTACCCCAACCCGTATGCCTGAATCGAGCACAGCCATGCGATGGTACTGGTGAATCACCTTGTCATACTTAAACTCGTATGAAAAAACATCAAGAACCCGCCGAACACTGACAGCATCTAGCGACACATGCGTTGACTGGTCAGATTCTCCATGACTCACGAGCACCTGACCCTTTACGTATGTTGACCGTGAAGTGAATTCTTTCGTAGGGTCGCCCCGAATCTCGAAGAAACCACCCGAGCTTACTTCCCGCATCAGGTCCAAAAACCGGCCGAACTCACTCACGGGGAGCAGCGCGGTAAAATCGATATCGGGCGATATGGGTCGTGCTACGGGCATCAGACTGACGATTCCACATCCACCTCGAAGGAGTATCGTAAGCCCCATTTTCGAGGCAGCGGGCCACAGTACGTTCTCAAGGCAATGATATACCGAATGGGGGATCGGGTACCCCTCATTTCCGACACGAACGGGTTCGAGCGTGCGATACGCGCTCTCTGATGCCCTCCTCCGAGCGTCGACACTTAATTGCTCTAACTCCTCAACGCCGAAAGCCTCGCCGCCGCGAAGCGCTGAGCGACGAGAGCCGCATGCAACGCCCATGCCTTCGAGTCCGTGGGTCGCCGTCGCGAAATCAATCTTGCCATCAGTAAGGTCCAACACAGCCACAGGATAGTGCGGCACAACCCCTTTGATCGCCTCCGCAGCCAATTGAACATTCAAAAAATCCCCAACGAACACCAATCGCCCCGTTTTATCCTGATGGCGGATACCGTGCAGAACATCCTGGGTGCTAATCCCAACGAGTTCCCCGTTCCGATCCCGACTCGCAAACGCCAACTTATCCGCCCCCTCCTCAAGGGTCGGCGACAAACGAATAATGTGCTCGAAGCCTTGATCACCACCCGATGCGTCCAAATACGCACACAGATCCACGTACTCCTCACGAGAACCAGTCACCAAGATAATTGGGGGAACTCGACGTTCCGCGATCTCGGCGAGGGAATGAACCGCGGCATGTTCAAGTGTCTGACGACCATATCCACCGCCAGCGCACAGCGAATCAAATTCCGGCAGAGGATGAGCCCCGCAAACACGGGCATCCGTACTGAGTGTTGGGCTATGGTCTGGAAGGTCTGGTCCTATCATCGCAGGGAAGGTAGCAATGATCAGTAAGACTTGTCCCTCAAAGAGCCCACTGCTAGCAAATTTCTAACAAAGACATACTAGCAGGGTGGTGAAAAATGATTTCCTGCGGCGCATTTCGATAGTTGGACTGCAACTTCTTTGGAGCCGCCGAAAAAATCCTCAGCGTATCTCAGTGCATACGCCTCCGGTTTTTTCGCCGTCTCCGCCTCGTTTCGTCAAAACTCTCAAAATGCTCACGACGGAACCATTTTTCACCACCCTGCTAGTGTCACTTTCAGAAAGTTTTTTCACGTGAGACCGGCATGTGGTCGCAAGTCACACTACTGGTTTCTATTGTGTTTTCGCTGCAATAAGCAGCGAAAACGAGCAGCCCTCGTGCGGCTTAATGGCCTTTGGAGGTGAACAAACTTCTTGAAAGCCGCACTACCTCACCTTGATCCCTCTCCGGTGATTACTTAGGCAACCAGATCCGGACACCCCACAGCGGACAGACCCGTGCCGCCGCTCCGCAACCATCCAAGAAGCGAACTTGCCCAGGAAATGCGAATGGGCGACAATCAAAAGCAGAAATTCAAATGATGCTGCGCGATAACGCATCAAGCATGACCTATTGAGTCGTGCACCTCAACGTACGTTGCAGGAGGTGTTTCGCAGTGCTTTTCAGCCCAAGGAACCCTTACAAGATGCATCTCCTCAACATTCCTAGACATATATTTCGTGAATATGACATCCGTGGAGTCATCGGCAGCGACCTAAGCGAAGACTTCGCCTTTCTACTGGGGAAGGCGTACGCGCAAGTGGTTCCGGTAGGCTCAGGAGCCCCTATTGGAGTAGGGTTCGACTGCCGTCCTACATCCAAGCTGTATGCGCAAGCTCTCATACGGGGGCTCTTGGAGCATGGACGGGATGTCGTTGAAATCGGAATGGTACCAACCCCCGCACTGTACTGGACCATTTTTCACTCAAACCTTGCCGGAGGAATTCAGGTAACGGGGAGTCATAATCCAGCCGACAATAACGGCTTCAAGATGTGCGTAGGTAGGGACCCTATGTCGCCGGAGATGATTCAGTCCCTCATCCCGCTGTGCGAAGAAGCGCTAGCGAACGGCTCTCACACCAGGACCAGGGAGGGTACCGTCACTTATTTCGACGCGCTCACCCCCTACATCTCGGAGATCGTGGAAGGGAGCCAGCCGCGAATGGGCAAAAAGAAGCTCACCGTGGTGGTAGATGCTGGCAACGGAGTCGCGGGACTCCTCGGGGTGCCGGTGTTGAAGGAACTGGGGGTACATGTGGTTCCAATGTTTTGCGAGCCAGACGGATTGTTTCCCAACCATCACCCTGACCCGACCCTGCCGGAGAATGTTAAGACTCTAGCTACCGCCATACTCTCCCACGGAGCCGATTGCGGCATCGGATGGGATGGCGATGGAGACAGAATCGTAGTCCTTGATGAACGAGGGAAAGCTATCCCTGGGGACCATCTACTCCTCGTGCTGGGGCGCGCCTTACTATCTGAGAACCCACAAGCGACGATAGTCGCTGACGTTAAGTGCTCTCAAGTGCTCTTTGAGGATCTCGCCAAGCGAGGTGCTCGAGCGGTCATGTCGAAGAGTGGTCACTCTTCGATAAAATCGAAGCTCAAAGAGCTTGGAGCGGACCTCGCAGGGGAACTCAGTGGTCACATCTGTTACGGCGATCGCTTCTACGGTTTCGACTGCGCTGTTTATGACACCGCTCGATTTATGGAGCTTTTAAGTTCATCAAGCGGGTCGTGCTCTGATTTGCTTAAGGACATCCCAACAACCTACTCGACCGCAGAGGAGCGCTTTGAGTGTTCGGATGACCTCAAATTTGAGGTAGTCGCTCGCGCCGTTGAGTGGTTCAAGGATTATGAGTGCTCAACCATTGACGGAGTTCGGGTTACGCTACCGCACGGTTGGATACTGCTTCGAGCTTCGAACACGCAGCCCGTTCTTGTCTCTCGAGTAGAGGCAAACAGCGTTGAGCGGCTTGAGGAGTACTCAACAATGCTCTCGAGGGCGCTCGAAACAATAATGCCACAATAAGTCGCAACGAAGGGATGCGTATGATTCAAAGCCGCCTTGTTATCCTTGGAACAGGAACCTGCCAGCTCGAGCCACATCGCATGGCATCCTCAGTCCTCGTCGAACTACCCCATACTCGGTTTCTTTTTGATTTAGGTCGCGGCATCTCCATGCGCCTTGTTGAAGCAGGACTAAAGCAGGACGATCTCGAGCACATAGTTCTCTCTCACTTCCACGCCGATCATATCGGGGATTTCATTCCCTACCTTCAAGCCGCATGCTGGTCCCGAATCGATCCTCGCTCGAAGACCCTGCACGTATATGGACCTCTTGGGGTAAAGGTACAGATGATGAGGCTCATCTCTCTCTGCGGACCCGATGAGCTCCTTAAGCCATCGTTTGACATTCAATTTCATGAGATACGAGGAGATTCCTTCCTGATAGGAGATCTGGAGCTCTCGGTCCACGACCTGCCCCCCGCAGGCAACAGAGGCATATGCTTTACCTATAACAATAAGCGGGTGGCCCTCACCGGAGACTCAAGCTTCCATCAGGCAGAGATCGACTTCCTTAAAGGAGCGGATATCGCTGTCATCGACACCGGACACCTCTCAGACGACGAGCTTGTTAGCCTCGCTGCTGCGTCGAACACTCGCGAGATTTACTGCTCTCACCTCTATCGCGAATTGAACCTGGGAATG
>JAIXQT010000159.1 GCA_027485595.1 Pseudomonadota bacterium
AAGCGAGAAAGTGGAGGTTGGGTTGATATTCGATTTTCAGTGCGTGAAAAAACCGCAGGCGTATCCACTGAGATACATTGAGGATTTTTTCACATACTGAAAATTGAAGAGCGACCCAAGATACGCTCTCGCAGCAGGGAGGGGTTTTGCCTCGCTTCCCTAGTTCACCCCGCTACCCCTCGAGTGCTATACAGTTCTCATGCAACACATTTTTTACTCACTCGTTCTCGGATTGACCGTTTTGTTATCCTCGCATCTCTCCCAAGCGCAGGATCGGTACACCGATGGCAACTTCAGCGACCTCGTCCCTACAAGCCCTAAGGAGGGATGGTCTAAACTTGAACCTATCGAACAGGGCGAGGGAAGCCCGGTGTGGTCGCAGATACTTTTGTGGATACCAAACAGGGTCCTTGACCTCATCGATGTGTTTCGTGTGGACGTCGGCGTCGGGCCATCTTTTGGAGCGGTCGTTCGGGTCACAAAATACGGCGAAGTCGGTTATCGACAGATGGCTCCAGCCTCACTACGTGTGGGTGATTTTGGTCGACAGATGCCGTTCCTCTTGGAAACAAGCAATGAGTTCGGTGTTGGGCCCGCCTACGTCAACTCAGCAGACCGTCACGTGTGCCCGGGAGAGATCGGGCTCGGGGCATACCTTCTCGTAGCCGGAGCGTATGGCGGCGTATGTGTCGACGAATTCGCGGATTTCATTGCGGGCATCTTCTTTATCGATCTCAAAGATGACGATATCTAACCGAACCGCCATGCGTTTAATGAGACAGATCGAGCTCCTCTTCTCCCGAACGGCGAAGCCTTCCTCTCGGCCTACACGCCCTCAACGCACACGGAGCCCTCGCGCCCAATCACCAGGCTCAAGCGACGAATTCCTCCGAAGCGTGTGGACGAGCTTGCGGACGGAGTACTACCCCGATCGGCCCGAGTTAGACTCGTATGTCGTGGCGTGGAGCGCCCGTCCGCAAAAGAGGGTACTCGCGTCCTGTAACATACGGCGGCGCAGGGTTGTGGTCGCCAAGGAGCTCTTCGAGCCAACGGCCTGTCGGTGGATTGCAGCGGTTCTTTACCATGAGCTGTGCCACGCGGTTATCGGCGAGGGGGTTCACCTTCGCAGCGGTAAACGTCAGTGGCACGGAGCGGAGTTCCGTGCCCTTGAAGCGAGACATCCTGATATCCCGGCGATGAACGCCTGGATTCGCTCGGGGGGGTGGGCGATGGCGGTCCGCGCTCATCGCGCACGCCGGGCGTGGTCACAACGCAAAGCACTGAGCGAGTAATCCCCCTCCCCTCATATCTCGATCCAACGTATAAGGGGATATGCTTTCTCGGCGCGCGCTTCTTCAATCAGCCACCCTTGCGGGAACGGGAATCGCCGTAGCCTCCGTTACGCGCGATATGAGCCCAGATGGATATACCGGCACTCCAGTGCTTGAAAAGGTGAATCTCGAAATCCCAAACCTCCCCCCCGCGTTTCACGGCTATCGGATCGGATTCCTTACGGACCTTCACCTCGGCCTCTGGGTCCCTCAATCATGGATCACGAACGCGATCGAAACCCTAATCAAGGAAAAAGTAGATGTCTTGCTCCTTGGCGGCGACTACATTTTCGTGACCGATAATCCACTCTGGGAGGGACTACATTGTCTGCGAAATACCGACTACCTCGACATGACTCGCGCGGAGATGGCGCGGAGCGCCTTCGCTGACATCTGTCGAATCATAGCGGGATACACATTCAAGGACGGCATCATCGGCGTCGTAGGCAACCACGAGCATTGGAACTCAATCGAGATGTTTATGGCCGCCGCACGAGAGCATCCGTCGCTACGCATGCTGATAAACGAGTCCCACTCTATCACCCGCGGAGACGCATCTCTTGAGCTCTTGGGCGTCGATGACTTCCTCACAGGCTTCCCGATTAAACCTCCACCGCGGGCGACTCCATCGATCCGCATATTGCTCAGTCACAATCCGGACTACGTCGCCATGCTACTTGAGGAGGAGAAACGCTCCTTCGACCTGGCGCTCTGCGGGCATACTCACGGTGGACAGGTGCGAGTACCGGGGCTGATGGGGGTCGTCATACCGGTTCAGGATCCGCGCTTTATGGCGGGGCTCACCAACCTCGGGTCCAGCTACGTTTACACCTCGCGGGGTCTAGGGGTCGTTGGGCTACCGATTCGGGTCAATTGCCCTCCGGAGATTACGGTTATCGAGTTGGGGTAGGCGGCAAGCGGCTCCGGTCGGCTTCCAGAAGCGGCAAGGCACATATAACCGACTGATATTGCTAATATTTACACTGCGATCATGGCAGATAGCGAAGACGTCACGGGCCCCCTCCCTCCAAAATCTCAATCTCTTTACTTATCCCCCTGTTTTTTGGTAGAAAACCCCATCCTTTAGACACACGAATGATACGTGTGGAGTGGTTCCCAGAAGGGAACGTAATGTAAGCATGGATTTGAAATGGTAGTTGGAGCTATGAACGACGAAGTTGATTCTGAGAAGACAGCGGCAAAAGGAAGCACTGAAACAGTTGGTGGTGCTCCCCGTGCTCGTGAGCCACGCGGCGCAGCTCCAGGAGATGATCGTGCTCGCGCGGGCGCTATGGAAGTTGTCGTTTCTCACAACATTGAGAAGGCGATGAAGATCCTCAAGCGAAAGCTCATCAAGGAAGGCCTCTTCAAGGAGCTCAAGGCTCGTAAGTACTATGAGAAGCCATCTGAGCGCCGCAAGCGCAAGGAGAAGGAATCGCGCAAGAAGCAGCGCAAGGAGCAGGCTCGCATCAACAAGGGTCCTGGCCTGATGTAATCGACGCTCGTAGGAGCGAGATGATGAAAGAGGAGCCGCGAGGCTCCTCTTTTTTTTGACCGGTAAGGCGCGAAAATATAATTGCGATTGCGGCTTCCGGCCCGTCAGGAGACGGGCCCTATCAGTGCCGAAATCCAGTGCAGAAATCTTCCCTTTCAATCACGACGCCTCTTTGCCTTCTATCACCAACAGGTTACTTTTCCTGGGATTGTCCGACTAACGCTGGGCACCGCTAAACAAACCCGAGAATCCCCCTGTGAGAATTATCTCCCGATACGTGCTGAAAGAGGTCTTCACCTTCTTCTCCATCAGCCTCCTCACCTTCACAGGGCTCCTACTCACGGTCAGGATGCTCAAACTCACCTCGCTTATCGTTAATCGAGGCGTTGAGGTCGGTCAGATAGCGAAGGTTTTCCTCGCTATCATTCCAACGTTCCTTGAGATCGCGCTCCCTATGTCCACCCTTCTCGGTGTCATGCTTGCATTTGCTCGAATGTGTGGCGACTCAGAGATGGTAGTTCTACGGGCGAGCGGTATCAGCATCCTCAAATTCATCATCCCTATAGGCATCTTCGCGTTGGTTGTTGGTGGCACTGGACTCTTTGTTTCTTTCGTCCTGAGACCCTGGGGCTTCTCTACCCTCTCCACCGCGCTCTTCGAGATAGCTCGCTCCAAAAGTACTTCGGGACTGACCGAAGGGGTGTTTAATAAGATAGGACAACTAACCCTGTATGCAGAGAAGATAGACTACCAAACCGGAGACCTTCTTAAGGTACTCGTTGATGATAAAAGGAACGATTCACAGAGAAAGGTGGTAGTGGCCCGTCGCGGAAAGATCGTGGCTGACGAAGAGACGCAAACCCTATCCCTTCTGCTTGCAGAAGGGGTGGCACACGAAACTGACGGGGAGAATTATTCCCGCACTGAGTTCCAATCGAACAGTCTGAGCGTTAATCCAATGGAGCTCAAGGAGGAGGCTAAAAAGGGTGCCGTGGCGCGCGAGCTGTCTGGACCAAAACTTCAGGAGACCGTCAATTATTACAAGGAACGAATTCGATCTTCCGACGCAGAACAGATAGAGGTGTATGGGCAAACCCTGACTCGAAAGGAGCTCCTTAAGAAATTTCGCCGCGCCAAAATTGAATACGGACAACGGCTGTCCCTTCCGTACGCCTCGGTCGTGATGGCATTCATCGGCATGGCTCTCGGTATTATGTCCCCTCGAACACAGCGGACATGGGGCGCCGGATTCGCCGCAACTCTCGGTCTCGTCGTGTTCATCCTCTACTATTCGATCTTCTCGATCGGCCTCACTATGGCGGACCGCGGAGCGCTGAAGGTTTGGATAGCGCTCTGGGCCCCCAATATCATCACCACAGCGATAGCCGCGCTCCTGGTCTACAAGGTTGGAACGGAGCAGTGGCAGTCGGTCTCAGAGGGCGCGCAAAAGGTGTTAGAGCGCGTTGGCTCCCTGAGGAAACGGTGGAGGAAACAATCATGAAGATCCTTCATCGCTACATCCTCTCCCTACTCGTGAAGAATTTCGCCATCGGCCTCACCACCTTTGTATTCCTTTTTCTCGTGGTGGACTTCATCGACCGTATCGACAACGTGCTCGGCGAAGGAGCCTCAGCATGGCTCATAGTTCAGTACTTCCTGTGCAAAGTACCTCTCATGGCTCAGCTCATGCTGCCCGTCGCGCTTATCTTCGCGACCCTCTTCACCTACGGACTCCTATCAAAGAGTTCTGAGATAACCGCTATGCGCGCCGCGGGCGTCACCGTCGCATGGCTGGGGCGTCCATTGATGATGTTCGGCATCGTTCTATCAGTTGCTTCGCTTCTCTTGGGTGAGGTGGTGGTCCCCTTCTCTGAGAGGCGCCAAAAAGAGCTCTACAATATCGACATCCGCAAGAAGGATAAGAGTGGTGGCTACAGCCAGTCAGACTTCTGGTGGCGCAAAGGGGATAACTTCTACGCGTTTGATCTCTTTGACTCTCGAACTAACACTATGCACTCCCTCTCTCAATTTGAGATCCCCGAGGACTGGAGGGTATCGAAACGCACCGACGCTCGAACCGCTCACTGGATAGACCAGGGACTGGGCTGGAATATGCGGGATGTGACCAGCTATCACTTCGATAGAAATCCGATGTTCGTTGAGCACCTCCGCTCCCTCCCACTCCCTATTAAAGAGATTCCGAGCGACTTCTACGACGTGAAGAGCGATCCATCGACCATGAGCTTTTCCGAGCTACGCCGATTTATCAAAAAGCTCAAAAGAAATGGCATCTCCACAACGCAATACATGCCCGACCTTTACAGCAAGATGGCGGCCCCCTTCATCATCTTCATCACCGGGATGCTAGTCCTCCCGTTTACGCTCTTACCCGCCCGCTCAGGCAGCATGGCCTTAAGCTCGATCGCTGGCATATCGATCGCCTTTCTCTACTACGCCGTCGACTCGTTCAGCATCTCAATGGGAAGGGCGGAGCTCCTTCCGCCATTTCTCGCTGCCTGGTCGGCGAATATCGTTATGGGCATAGTGGCGGTCGTTCTTAACCTGGGAACGGAGGCGCCTCGGTAGCGCAGACTGCCCGATACATTATCTCGACTGTCTCATCCAAAGTGCCATGGGAGTTATCGACCAGAACTGCTCCTTCAGCGGGTTTCATAGGAGCCAGCGTTCGGGTCGCGTCCTCGTGGTCTCGGCTAGCGAGCTCCCGTTCAATCGTTGCGACATCCGCCGCATCGCCCCTCTCGCTAAGCTGCGCTCGCCTGCGCTCAGCGCGTACTCGGAGGTCAGCGTTAATGAAAAACTTTGGATGGGCATCGGGAAAGATTACCGTGCCCATGTCACGCCCCTCAGCCACAACCCCAGCGGGCGCGAAGGCTGTCCGTTGAACGTCAACGAAGTGCTCTCTGACTGAAGGGAGTTTGGCCACGACAGATGCGAGTTTTGATATCTCCTGACCCTGAAGATCGTCGCCTCGAAGTACGCCGTCAATGAACACCTGGTTACCTGTTGCACGGTCGTACTTGAGCTCGATCGTGTGGCGTTTAAGAAGATCACCCACAGCGGAGTTGTCATCCGCCGGGATGCCGGCCTGAGAAACCAAAAAGCCCGCGGCTCGGTAGAGGAGTCCGGAATTAAGGTGCGCGAACCCAAGGCGCTCAGCGAGAAGACGCGCAAGAGCGCTCTTGCCCGATGCTCCCACTCCATCCACGGTGATAATCCGCCGCTCTGTTGTCATGTTACGAGGCTCCCTCTTGCCGATCTTTGAAACGCCAAGAACGTACCACACCCCCTGGTAAGTCTCCATCACACGCCCTTGAGAGTGAGCCACCATTAGTTCACCGAGCCGACTTGGAGAGAAAAAGAAAACTTCGTAGAAGAGGCTCATCAGGGGGTTGTCCTCCAAGCCGACTCCCCTCACACTGGTAGTAAGAGCCAAGTGGTTGATGGGATGTTGAGGACTCCCATCATAACTAGCTGATTGCGTGTTCCACGAGCACTCTAATCGGCTCACCTGGCATCAAATATAGAGAGGTTAGGCACTACATAGCTCACGTTCGTTAAGGTTATACGAAGAGTGCCGACCGTCCATTAAAGACTAGCGCTGCCGGGCAGAGGTATGAAAAGGCGCCCCCAAGGAGAGGACCAATTAGCGGTACAATGCCGTCGCTCCCTCGATCCGAATGAGAGCGACATCGGGATCGTTTTGTCGGGTGGTGGCGTTCGCGCCGCGTATCAGGCAGGGGCTCTCAAGGCACTTGGACAGGTCATCTCAAAGGACCTGGATCGCACGTCGATCATCCTCGGTAGCAGTATCGGCGCCGTCAACGGCCTCGTTATCTCGGCCGGATTAAAAACGAGTTTCAATCACTCTATCACCATGCTTGAAGAGCTCTGGCGTGAGCGCACCTTCAGCAACACCTTTTCAGGAACTCGAGCACGGGCTTTTATTCGAGCTATTCGGATCGCCGCGGAGCAGTACCTCGCTCCAGGCCCACACGGCTCACGGGTTACTCTTTTTGACCCCGAGCCACTCAGGGAGCAACTCGACGCCGCATTGCAGGCCAACGGCGGGCTCACACCAGACGGTCGCGCCGCGACGCTGAAGGCGGTTGGAGTGATGACCACTCTTGAGGGGGAATCACGAAAGCCCCTGCTCTTCCTGAGCTCTCATCAAGAGATACATGCAGATCAGATGCACGGCACCACATTCGACGTGTGTTACGTTCATGAGCTCACCGCAAAACATGGATTCGCGTCAGCGGCCCTTCCATCAGTCCTCCCCCCTGTTGAGATCGACACTGAGCGAGGAAAGGTACGACTTGTGGACGGAGGAATATCCCAAAACGTTCCGGTCGACCCTGCGGTTCGACTTGGCGCACACCGGATTATTATCATCGATATCTCCGGACGCTCGTGGTGGTTTGATCACTACGGCGAGCCGCACGATACGAGACCTACCTGGGAGGTTCCAGCAGAGTCGGATACCTTCTGTCTCAGACCTCCTCAGACCCTCACGATACGACCATCCTCTGCCCTCGGACCGCTCCTGAAGGCAGCCGTTGGCAATTCGCACAAAAAGTTCATGAACGCGTGTGGCGCACTATGGCCCCTCTTCACTCTCGTGAAAGCGAAGCTTGGAGAGGAGATCGCCTACGAGGTGATGTCCTACGGCGCTCTAGATCCTGACTATCTCAACGCTCTCATGGAACAAGGCTACCACGACACGGTGGCTCTCCTTCGACGACGCCCTCGAAATGAGCTCTTTTACGAGCACGAGGCAGAGCAAGACGTGAAGCTCCCGACCGACGCTAAGAAGGATGATTCGGTATTGCGGGCGTAGGACACCCACCGATTCATCGTCTAATCGTCCCCGGAGGGCCCGTATCCTTACGGGCCGGGTAT
>JAIXQT010000147.1 GCA_027485595.1 Pseudomonadota bacterium
GCAAGCGTCGGAAACCTGGAAGGTCGTGGGGTGTTGAGATAACGAGGATCTCCCGAATGCCGGCGAGCAACAGTGTCGACAGTGGGTAGTACACCATCGGTTTGTCATAGATCGGCAGAAGCTGCTTGCTCACCGCCAACGTTACAGGATGAAGGCGAGTCCCTGACCCACCTGCTAAGATGATACCCTTCATGCGCCGACCTCTTCGGATAAAGAACGCTCGCCGTTCCCCACTGCTCTCCACGTGGGGTGTACCGGCCGGGATAGACTAGCAGGAACCGGGGCCTTTTTCACCATAGGGACCAGAGGAACGCCATAGGTTCTGAAAAGAGAAAAAAGCCAATAAGTCTGCCACCTATCCCCCACTTCAACCTTTCTCACCGGGACGGATTGTGGTCAGATCAGGGAATGAGATCGATTCACGTGGCGGTAGCCCCCCTCCTCTCCCTTTTTCACGTGGCGGTAGCCCCCCTCCTCTCCCTTTTCATCGGACTTTGTCGTGACGCTCACGCCCTCGACCTCAAGGCCCTCCTTAAGAACGGGGGAACCCGGGTTGAGCGAGAGGACGGTACCCCCCTCATTCAATATCGAGATGGTGAACACTTCGTTCCAGCGTCGACCCTCAAAGTGGCCACGACCTTCTGCGCCCTGGAGGCACTCGGTAAGGACTTTCGGTTTACGACAACCTTCTACCGTGGGTCGGGGACCACTCTCTACGTGAAGGGCTCGGGGGATCCCTCCCTCGTGTCTGAGGAGCTCAACTCGATTGCGCAGAAGCTCGCGGTCCTCATGCCGCGCATACAGTCGATCGTCATAGACCCCTCTCTCTTTAGTCCCGATATCGATATCGACGGAAGCTCCGCAAGCTTAAATCCGTACGACTCCAAGGTAGCCGCGTTCGTTGGCAACTTTAGTAGTGCCGCCCTCACCCGACGAAAGGACGGCACCATCGTGAGCGCTGAGCCGCAAACTCCCCTCACCCCATTATCGCGCCAGGCGGGTTTAAAGCTGCGGCGGGGAAGCTCAGAACGTATTAACCTCGGACACTCGTGGCAGGTAGGAACGCAGTATGGTGGGGAACTTCTAGCTGAGTTCCTCAAGAGAGCAGGTGCCTCTGGGGCGCTGACGGTGGAGATCGGAGCTATCCCCTCCAATGCGAATAAAATCTATGAGCATCACTCCTCAAAAGATCTCTCGGAGATCTCACAAGGGCTCCTCAAGTACTCAACAAATTTTACCGCCAACCAGATCTTTCTCACTCTTGGGATTAAAAGATACGGCGCCCCAGCAACCGTTGAAAAGGGACAGCTCGCTATGACCGAGTGCCTAAAAAATAAGGTTGGATGGCGAGACTTCCATATCGAAGAGGGCTCAGGCCTGTCACGGAGGAATCGAGTGACCCCGATACAAATGACGAAGCTCCTTGAGAGTTTCGAGCCCTACAGGGCTCTTCTCAACGTTGAGGACAACTTCACCGCCAAGACCGGAAGCCTGAGAGGCGTGAACACTTTGGCTGGATATTTTGAGCTCTCCTCATCAGAACAGGTTCGATTTGCGATCCTCGTGAACAGCGATGTTGAACATTCCCACAAATATAAGGTGGCCCGCGCCCTTCGGGATTACCTACTGCAACGTTACGGCGATCGATAATTCGGCAAGAGAGCTCGTCATCGAACTAACGTTGCGACACCAATCCGAGCAAGCGACGGATCCTCGATCCTAGGGCCACGGTATCGTTCGCGTCGATCGGAGAGCGCTCGATATGGCTTTCAGCCCCCCGAGCATCCTCGATGACCTTCGTTTTTTCAGCCGCATACTGCGCAAAGCTCTCAACTAAGTCTGGTCGGAGCTCTAAAAGATTCGTCAACGCATCTTTGCCAACGCGCCCAACAAGAACGTCTGAGGCAGCCCGAACCGTCGCGACACGAGCAGCTCCCGCTAAAAGAGCCATCTCGCCAAAGACAGCCCCGGGCCCTACCTCAGCGACCGTAATCAAGGTTCCGGAACTTCCCTCGACCAACACCGAACACATGCCGTCAAGGAGCACAAAGAAGTAATCGCCTTCTTCCCCTTCACGCAGCAGGTCCTCTCCTTTTCCAAACCGCTGCATGAAAACCGCTGTCGCGAAACCCCGCCCCTCTGACGGAGTGAGATCTTTAAAAAGCGCCGTGGTGGGAAGCACCTCTAACAACCGTGCCTCTTCATTGCGCTGCTCTTGCAGAAACGGCATCTCCGTTTTGTAGACCGTTCGAATCGGGTACGGAATCTGAATCCCTGCCCGTTTCGCAGAATACCAGATACGTGACATCAGATCGTTCCGGATGTCGGTCAGGTGCTCGTAATCATCGATGAACACGCGAAGCTCGTACGTCACTGAGGATGCCGCGAAATCGATAGTTCTGGCGTCCGGTGCGGGTGTCGCGACGATCCCGGGAGTCTCAAGTGCGGTACTTCGTAACATCTCCTTTACGACGCTTGGCGGAGCATCGTACGAAAAGCCAACTGTAATCTTAAAACCGTGGAGACGCGTCGGGCTTGAATAGTTAAGTATCCTCTCCTTTCCGATCGCTGAGTTCGGTATCGTTATCTCATTTAACTCCCGGGTGACGATACGAACGGAGCGCCACGTAATCTGACGTACCTTACCGATCGTATCTCCTAGCTGCACCCAATCACCAACAGCTACTGGGCGTTCAAACACAAGGGAGAGTCCGGCGAAGAGATTGCCGAGCGTATCCTGTAATGCCAGTCCCACAACCAGCGACCCAACACCGAAGGTCGTAAGCAAGGGGGAGACATCTTTATGCCACACCCCACTGTAGACCATGACCATTCCGACCACGACAAAACAGAGCCGAACGATGTCGACGAGAAGTCTGGGCGTCCGAGAACGAACAGCACTCGAGTGCGCGTCCGCGAGGAAGATGACTTGGAGGGCACTGGCGACGAACCACACGAGCGCGAAGCCAACGATGGTGGAGACAAGCTTAAACTCACCGCTCTCGCGATGGTAGCCACCAACTACGTCAACCGCCCACAGGGCCGCGAAGCAAGGAAGGACAAGGGCCCTCACCATCCGAGCGATATCTCTGAAGCGACTTCCGATCCGTCGCTCCAACACCAGCGCGACACTCCAGAGACCGACGAAGAACGCGACACTCACAAGGATCGGATAGTGCCCTTCCATTACGCTTCCTGCTCCGGTGCCTTTGGTGGCTTCATCAACGAGAGCGTTATCGATCCAACGATCAGACCTAACACGACGATGAGGGAAACCTCAGTCGGAATATGGTAGTCAAGGACAACATCGAACAGCGCCATTTTCAGACCGATAAATACGAGCACAAACGAAAGACCTACTCCCAGGTAGTGGAACCGCCCGATAAACGCGAGCAGGAGGAAGTAAAGTGCCCGAAGATCGATAACCGCGAAGATATTGGACGTGAAGACCACAAGTGGCTCCTTAGTAAGGCCAAAGATCGCTGGTACCGAATCAAACGCGAACATAATGTCAGTGAACTCAACAAAGATGAGCGCGAGAAACAACGGAGTCGCCATCAGTTTACCATCCAACCTGGTGAAAAACTTCTGACCATCCAGCTTCGGCGTCAAAGGTATGAAGCGCCGTAGAAGCTTCAAAAGGCGATTATTCTCGGGGTGAATCTCAGGCTCCTTCCCCCGAAGAACTGAGATGCCTTGATAGATGAGAAAGACACCGAACATCACCACGACCCAATCGATCTCCATCATGACGGATCCCATTGCGATGAAGATCGCTCGCAGGACAAGAGCGCCGAAGAGTCCGTAGAAGAGCACACGGAATTGGTTCTCTTTAGGAATCGAGAAGAACTGAAAGATAACGATAAAGACGAAGAGATTATCAACAGCGAGGGACTTCTCAAGGAGATATCCCGATAAGAACTCCAACGCCGTTCGCCGCGCTAAAGAATCCGCAGTACCACCTAGCGCCGCCGCAAGATCAGGGCGGTGGGAGAGGTGCCAGTAGGTGAGGAAGTAAAGAAATACGTTAAAAAGCAACGCTAGACCGAACCAGTTCAATGCGGATATCGCGGCTTTTCGAATCGATATCTCCTCGGGCTTGCCGTGAAACGCTCGTAAAGAGGTCAGGAGTATTCCTGCCACGACCAAGCTAAAGAGAAGGTAGAGCGGCCAAAATTCTGAAAAGGAAAAGATGTGTGTCATGAACTCGGTGTAACCTCGTGTAAAGTATCCTCAACGATGAGTCTTCCAATTGAAACCATGGTGAGGGGTGAATTGCCCTCCGCTTTATTGTTCGCCGTCACGAATGCCCGCTTGCCCGTTGATAAGGCGCGGCGGATAAGTCGTAACGCATCGCTCCGCATCTGCGCGTTCGGAGCCTGAACTCTATCGTACGGCTCGAATAACTCCTCGGCGTTTTGGTAACTCGTTCCAAGTGGTGTGAGCAGTCTCGCAATGTAGAAATCGGCCGTCAATCCACCCGCCTCCGCGGCGGCTCGCATTTGGTGGTGAAGGGGTATCATAGAGTTCCAATGATTGAAGCAATGCGCCACGCGCGCCTCATTAAGGGCCTGAAAGTACCCCGCTTTGAGGAGCTCCGCATTACGCACCTCGACGGCGAACTGAAAGTCGTGGGGTAACTGACGCAGAAAATCAGCCAGTCGTTCGATAAACTCCCCATAACGCATCGTTCGCTCCGAGAACGGCGCGAACTGAAAAACAAGGGGCCCAGTACGCGCCATAACCGCGGGATCGTCATACGCACGCAGTACCTGCTCCTTGAGCAGCGTCACATTGAGAAAGTCCGGGTTCGCTCGACCGGCATTGGCACCATATCGAGGATGCTTAGGATATGTTGCTATGGTGAGCCGCTCCCACACCTTTGACACCCATCGGAAGCTCTCCGGGACAAGTCCGGCGTAGTGACGTAAGGTCTCTGGCTTTGGGGGATTATAAAAGAAGCTGTCGATACACACCGTCCGAAACCACGGTATTGACGCGTATTCGCCAAGGCTGTTGGCCGTGAAGTCTCGTTGGCTTTTGTAGGGTCGCTGGTAGACGAGCCCCTTCCATCCGGGAAAGGCCCACGTGCTCGTTCCGAGATAGATGGTATCTGGCACCCGAGATCCGTCAGGACTCCAGATATCCTCGGCACTCGCTGTCTTGGAGAACTCCGTCATCGAGTGCACTCTCTCACACCCTTCAGCCAAAGATCCATGAGAACTCGTGGCTCGGTAGAACCAAATCTCAGAAAGCACACCTCCATCAAAGGGGGCGAATGGCGCCACGGGGTAGCGAGCCGGTAGTGCCCAACTTTTCCATAGGCGGGGAGAGAAGGTTGTTGTATAGTGATGTATGGCTCACGTCACTATCGAGCACCCCTTGGATTGGGGTTATCACTACCAACTTGTCTTCGTATACACCCCTGGCACTCGCCACTTTGCCGGGCGAATTATCGGTCCGGTAAACACAACAGGTCGGGTTGAACATCACCTCGTGACCCTTCTTCATCTGAGAGTGGCCGGTGAGTCCCTTGCCTTTACTCGCCGTCCCGACTCTGCACCAGCGCTTTCGGTCACTCTGCCACCGAGTGCCAGCGCCGTATTTGATATCGACATCCGCCTCGGGGGTATGCGCTCAGAGGAGGGAGAGCTCTTCGGGCGGTATCGAGTCACCTCCCGTGGGGTTGAGTATGCTGAGGTATTTCAGAAACTGACGGTATTCGAGACGCGGATGCTCGCGAATGAGAAGCTCTATCGGCGCCTCCCCTACCCTCGCACCGCCCTGAAACCACCGGCTCTTCGAACCGATCTTCATACGCATAGTTCGGGTCAGGTTTCCGCGGAGGGCTTGATGGAGATCGCCGTTGAGAAGCACGTGCCCTATCCGACGCGTCTTCTCAACGCCCTTGGTATTCCCTACTCCCTCGAACACGTTCAGACGACCAAGCGTTTCTTCTATCCTCCCACCGATGGGCCAGAGATCGGACGAATCCCAGTAGAGGAGGATGCGGTACCGATCGATACACTCTCAACGCAAAGCAGGAAGGTATTGTCAGCGGCGATGTCGGTTCCGGCCGATAGACAGGTCACGTTTGGTGACCTTGAAGTCTCTGTGTATCGCTTTAGAACTCCGATCACCAAATCTCCGAAGATCGCCCTTGAGCTCTTACGAAAGTATGCGGAGGAATACGCGCAGCAAGGAGTCCAGTACGCCGAGATTACGGCGACCACCAGCGGCCTGCTCCTCCCTGAATACATGGCGATGGTACACGAACACATGCCCCGCCTTGAGGAGGAAACTGGCGTCAAGCTCCGATTCCTTGCCGGACTTCCAAGGAACCTACCGGAAGTTATCCTGGCCCGTGAGGTTGAAAAACTTAAGATCATGGGAGCGAGCCCCTATATCGTAGGGGTCGATTTCGTTGGCTTTGAGGACAACAAGATCGGAAACCTCGAACCCCATATCAAGAGTATCGCCGAGTGGGCGCGTGACAACGACCCTGAGTTCACCCTTCGAATACACGCGGGCGAGAACCGAAAGAACTTCGGTAATGTCAGGGAATCCCTTCGACTAGCTCAGAAATACAACATGCGGGTGCGAATTGGTCACGCCGCACACGGGCTCGACAAAGAAGCGCTCGACATAGCTGAAGCGCTCGCAAAAGACGACCTCGTCATTATTGAGTTTAATCCGGACTCAAACCTCGCCCTCAACAACATCGATACGGCTGAGGAACTTGAGATGGTTAAATGTCTCGATCGGGCGATCCCCTTCGTGCTCTGCTCGGATGGTGGAGGACTCTTTCAAACCGATATCTGGCAGCTTGATGACACAGCCTCATTCGCAGGTCTCAAGGATCATCACGTCGATATCATTGTGAGACATGAGCAGCACCACATGCGGCGCGAAGCCGCGCGTTTTGCGAGGAAGCTGCTGAGATTGCCGAAGGACTACGTTCAACGGGTCGAAACGGCGCTCGCCGCGCTTCCACCCCTCCAGTTCACTCCTCGCTATGACGATGACGCGACAGCTCAGGCGTTCGAACGACACCTCTCAACACACGGGATACAGTTTTCTCCAGAGAGTATTCAACAAGCGACCGGTGGCAAGCGCCCAATTCTCATTCTTGGAGCTTCTGGTGGTCGTTGGTGGGACAGGGTCTCAAAGCTCCAGCAAGCCGTTATCACGGATCTCTTGCAGGGGTTGGTGCAGGCTCTCGATCCACGGAGAGCCTACCTCCTCATAGGGCGGCCAAAGAACGC
>JAIXQT010000140.1 GCA_027485595.1 Pseudomonadota bacterium
AGCCGACGAAAAAATCCTCAACGTATCTCAGTGGATACGCCTCCGGTTTTTTCGTCGTCTCCGCCTCGTTTCGCCGAAACCCTCAAAATGCTCACTACGGAACCATTTTTCACCACCCTGCTAATGAGTTTGGCACACCAGATACGATCGTATCGCCATTTCGGGAGACAGCCTATTCCCACTCGGTGTGGAACGACCCAGTTTTGTCCGTTCGCTCATACGTATGAGCTCCGAAGAAATCACGCTGCGCTTGCGTGAGGTTCTGCGGGAGGGTCGCTGTGCGGTAGCTATCGAAGTATGCGAGCGATGCTGCAAAGCCTAGCACTGGAACTCCACGACCTACGGCTGTTCCGACCACCTTCCTAAGATTAGGTACACAACGGGTCACCTCGGCCTTCATGAAGGAATCAAGCAACAGGTTTGATGGAGCTGGGTTAGACGTGAACGCGCGACGAATCTCATCGAGGAATTTCGCACGAATAATACAACCGCCCTTCCACAGCGCAGCGATCTCGTGGAGCTTTAGATCCCAATTCCACTGCTTAGAAGCGGCAGCGATAAGGTTCATCCCCTGCGCGTATGACATGATCTTCGACGCGTACAAGGCGTCATGAACCGCGGTGATAAACTCCTCTCGATTCCCCGTGAAATCCTCAACAGAGGGGCCCGCAAACTGCCCCGAGGCCTTCACCCGTTCATCCTTCATGCTGCTTAGGGTGCGAGCATCAACGGCGGCCGAGATAGTTGGAATCGAGATACCCAGGTCGAGCGCGACCTGCGCTGTCCACGTGCCTGTTCCCTTTTGACCGGCCTTGTCGAGGATCTTGTCGACCAGGAACCCGGCCCCTTCAGGATCCTTCTTGGCGAATATCTTCGCCGTAATCTCAATCAAGTATGAGGAGAGAACTCCGTTGTTCCACGCGCTGAAGATGGACGCGAGCTCTTCCGGCTGGCACCCAACGACGTTGCGAAGGATGTCATACGCCTCGGCGATAAGCTGCATGTCACCGTACTCAATACCGTTATGAACCATCTTCACGAAATGACCGGCACCGTCCGGTCCAACGTAATTCGTGCACGGACCATCAGCTTGGGCCGCGATCTTCTCAAGGAGCGGCGCGACGATCTTCCACGCATCACGAGGCCCACCCGGCATCAAGCTAGGACCCTTCAGAGCACCCTCCTCTCCACCAGAGATTCCGATACCGAGGAAGTTGAGCCCCATAGCCTTGAGCTTGTTCTCCCGACGAACGGTATCTTTGAAGTACGCGTTACCGCCATCGATGACGATGTCACCCTTATCGAGAAGAGGGGCGATCTGATCGATAACCGCGTCTGTTCCAGCTCCCGCCTTGACCATGATGAAGATCTGCCGAGGAGCTTTCATACTCTTTACGAAATCCTCCATCGTGTAGGAGGCGACAAATCCCGCAGTCTTACCGTCACGAGTTCCGAACTTCGTCATGAACTCTTTCGTAACCTCGCCAGTGCGATTGTAAACAGCTACGGGGAATCCTCGACTCTCGATATTGCGAGCCAGATTAGAGCCCATTACGGCCAGACCGATCATTCCAACACTTGGTTGCGACATACCTCTTCCTCAGTAGTAAAACGGCACACCCCCTCAACGAGCGGCTATCTTACATAGTCGCGAGAGCGAAGGACGAATCCTCTCCATGCAACATCATTGAACCAGCGCGGGCGGTAGATGCCTCGCAGGCCGGGAAACAACGCGGCGGGTGGCTTACATTTCCAGGACGACAATAGGATAAAAGATCAATCAGATCCACTGTTCAAACGGTCCCTCAGCGAGGAAACCGTGACCTGGTCCCCGCCCCGGTCTACTTGGAACACGGTTCCCTCGACCAATTCAACGGCGGAGAGGGTGTTTCCGTAGACAAGCCCCGTATCGATACCGATTTTGTAGGGCATGTGGAGCATGACATCGGCAAAGGGGGTATGGCCAAAAACCACTGTTTTCCCCAGCTTATGCTCAACCGGAACGAACTCGCCCCGAATCCACATCACGTCATGAGAATTCTGCTCATTAAGTGCCCGAGCGGGATTAATACCGGCATGCACGAAGAGGAACTCGCCGATAGAGACCCCAAGCTCAAGAGATGTAAAGAACTGAAGATGCTCCCTTGGGAGGCTCTTGGCGATCTCCGAGAGCGGCCCCGAGGGCTCTATACCGTAGCTTTTGAAAAATTCAGTGCCGCCGTTGACCAGGTAGACCTCTCCTGAATTTCCTCCCATCCCGAGAAATCCCAACAGCATATCCTCGTGGTTGCCCCTGAGAAAAACGGTCTTCGGGTAGTGGTCTTTCCAAGCTAGGAGTGCATCGATGACCCCTTTCGAATCAGGACCTCGATCGATGTAATCTCCGATAAAAACGAATTGATCAGCTCTGCTTGCCTGATAGCGGGAGCGAAGAAAATCGAGGAGAACGTTCAACTCGGAGCTACAACCATGGATATCTCCAAACGCGAACACACGGGGCGACCGCTCCGTCACCACCCGCATCTCCGCGAGACCGGAGCCCTTTGCCGCTTTATTTCTCATCCCCTAGCTTCAGCACGGCGAGGAACGCCTCCTGAGGTATCGAAACTTTACCGATCTGCTTCATCCGTTTCTTACCCTCCTTCTGCTTTTCGAGCAGCTTCCTCTTTCGACTAATGTCACCACCGTAGCACTTCGCTGTCACGTTCTTCCGCAACGCTTTTACCGTGCTTCGCGCAATAACCTTGGCGCCGATACAGGCCTGAATAGCTATCTCAAACATCTGCCGGTCTATCAGCTCTTTGAGCTTCTCCGTCAACTCCCGTCCCCGGAAAAAGGCCTTACTTCGATGCACAATGATACCGAGAGCATCGACCGGATCCCCGTTCAGCTTGATGTCTAGGCGCACAAGATCCGCTTCGGCATACCCCACGATCTCGTAATCAAACGACGCGTAGCCTTTCGTCATGGACTTAAGGCGGTCGTGGAAGTCTAACACTATCTCGTTTAGAGGAAGTTCGTACTGAATAACAGCCCGTTCCATACCATGGAATGAGATGTCCTTCTGTACTCCCCGGCGCTCCTCACAGAGCTTCAGAACGTTGCCGACGAACTCCTTGGGGCAGTGGATCGTGGCAGAAACGATCGGCTCCTCAATCCGCTGAATATCAACAACATCTGGCATCTTCGTTGGGTTGTCGACATCAATCACGGTGCCGTTCATGAGCACCATTTTGTATATTACGGATGGAGCCGTTGTGATCAGGTTTAACTCAAACTCCCGCTCGAGTCGCTCCTGCACAATCTCCATGTGAAGAAGCCCAAGATACCCACACCGATATCCGAACCCGAGCGCCGCTGAGGTTTCCGGCTCGAAGGTGAACGCGCTGTCGTTGAGGCTCAGTTTTTCAAGTGCGCTCTTAAGGTTGCCGTAATCATCGGCATCAACGGGGAAGAGACCGCCGAACACCATCGGTCGCACCTCTTTAAAACCTGGAAGCGGCTCTACGTCCTCCTCCTTGGAGTGAGTCACGGTATCACCTATCCGCACATCCTTGAGGTTCTTGATAGCGGCCGAGAAGTATCCCACCTGACCACTCTCAAGCTCAGATACCTCTTGAGCGTGCGGCGTGAACACTCCAAGTTTGTAGACATCGTATTCCGTCTCGGTGGAGAGGAACTTAATCTTATCACCGGGCTTAAGACGGCCATCGATGATTCGCGCCTGAACGACAACACCAACGTACGGATCGAACCATGAATCGTACACGAGAGCACGAAGGGGATTATCAATTGAGCCTCGTTTCGGAGGAGGCACTCGCTTAACGATGGCCTCTAAAAGCTCCTGAATACCTATTCCGGTCTTTGCGCTAATAAGGAGCGAGTCTGAGGTGTCCAGACCGATGACTGACTCGACCTCCTCCTTCACCCGATCCGGATTGGCGTTCGGGAGGTCGATCTTGTTGATAACCGGAATGATCTCCAGATCGTTTTCAATGGCGAGATACACGTTCGCTAACGTCTGAGCCTCAACCCCCTGAGAAGCATCTACAACCAGGAGGGCTCCCTCACACGCGGAGAGACTCTTGGAGACCTCGTAGTTAAAATCTACGTGCCCCGGTGTATCGATCAAATTGATCTGATAGGTCTCCCCGTCTTGAGCTTTGTAAGACAGGCGGACGGTTTGGGCCTTAATTGTAATGCCACGCTCACGCTCAAGGTCGAGCTTGTCGAGAAATTGCGCCTGCATCTCACGAGCCTGGAGCGCTCCTGTCGCCTCAAGAATGCGGTCGGCTAGGGTAGACTTCCCGTGATCGATATGAGCGATAATACTGAAGTTGCGGATTTTATCTCTTGGCGTCACGTTTTTTCACTACTTTTAAATGAGGCGCCTTTAGCGCGCCTCTTCACCGTTTCGGAGGCGTTCATCAAAGTCCGCTATGGTTTTCTTGAGACCGTTGTCGAGGTCAACGTTGGGCCCCCATCCTAACTCCCTCTTCGCGAGTGAGATATCGGGCTGTCGACGAGTGGGGTCATCTTTTGGAAGCGGCTTATGAACTATCTTTGACCGAGAGCCCGTGAGATTAATGACACGCTCAGCAAGCGCCTTGATCGTCATCTCGTTCGGATTTCCAAGATTGACCGGTCCGTGGAACCCCTCTTTGTTCATCATCGCGACGAATCCGGCCACAAGGTCATCGACGTAGCAGAACGACCGAGTCTGATCTCCCTCGCCGTATACGGTAATATCCTCTCCCTTCAATGCCTGCACGATAAAGTTAGATACCACTCGCCCATCATTGAACAACATACGAGGGCCGTAGGTGTTGAAGATTCGCACGATGCGGGTGTCAACGTGACCTTGGTCCTTATAGCTCATCGTTAAGGTCTCAGCGACACGCTTCCCTTCATCATAACAGCTTCGAGGGCCAACCGGATTCACGTTACCCCAATATGACTCCCTCTGAGGGTGCTCAAGGGGGTCTCCGTATACCTCGGAAGTTGACGCCAGGAAGAACCGTGCTCGAGTTCGCTTAGCGACGCCGAGCATGTTGATCGTTCCGGTTACGTTCGTCTTGATCGTCTTGATCGGATTGTACTGGTAGTGGACCGGTGATGCTGGGCACGCAAGGTGGTAGAGCTGGTCACACTCAAGAAGGATAGGCTCAGTCACATCGTGTCGAATGAACTCAAAGTTCGGATTCGAGGTCATGTGGTGGATATTCCTCTTAGTCCCGGTGAAGAGGTTATCAACCGCCATAACCTCGTGCCCTTGGCTCAGCAGAACATCACAGAGATGCGACCCTATGAAACCTGCTCCACCGCTAACTACTACTCGCGCCATATCTACCTTTCCTTGCCTATCAATCCTCAGGTCTACCACGTGACCGCGGGTCGCCCTACGCTATAGTACGTGAACCCGTGCGCACGCATGTCGGCCACCTCGTAAATGTTGCGACCATCGAAAATAACGGGCGATACGAGCTCCGCCTTAATCTTCTTGAAGTTTGGCTGTCGAAACGCGTTCCATTCGGTGCAGATCACCAAAGCGTCAGCACCCTTAAGTGCATCGTAATTGGTTTCAAAGTATTCGACGTTCGCGTGATTACCGAACTTCTCCTTGAAGGTTCCATTAGCCTCTGGGTCAAACGCTCTCACGTTCGCTCCAAGCTTTACGAGCTCTGAACAGATCGAGAGAGCCGGGGCTTCTCGAACGTCGTCGGTCTTTGGCTTGAACGCCAAGCCCCAGAGCGCGAACGTCTTGCCTCTCAGCTTATTCTCACCGAAGTGCTCGATGATCTTGTGAACCATGAGCTTCTTCTGGTTCTTATTAACCTCTTCAACTGATCGGGAGATCAGAAGGTCAACGCCGTGGTCCTTACCGGTGCGGATCAACGCCTGCACATCCTTTGGGAAACACGAACCACCGTAGCCGATTCCCGGGAAGATGAAGCTCATGCCGATTCGAGAATCTGTTCCGATGCCGATACGCACCTTGCTAATATCCGCGCCCGCTTGCTCACAAAGGTTAGCTATCTCGTTCATGAAGGACACTCGAAGTGCCAACATGGCGTTCGCCGCGTATTTCGTCATCTCCGCCGACCGGATATCCATCACAAGGATAGGGTTGTTTGTTCTCACAAACGGTGCGTAGAGCTCACGCATAACAGCAGCGGCTTTCTCACTCGCCACTCCCACAACAACTCGGTCTGGACGGAGGAAATCGTCGATAGCGGCTCCTTCCTTCAAGAACTCAGGATTGCTGACGACCTCAACGGGAAACTTCGAGGACTTCTCGATCTCAAGTTTCACAAGGTCGGCTGTTCCCACTGGAACGGTGGATTTATCAACTACGATCTTTGGACCATTCATGTTGTCTCCGATGGCCCGAGCCACCGCAAGAACGTGCGTGAGATCGGCGGAACCATCCTCGTCCTGCGGTGTCCCCACCGCGATGAATATGATGTCGGATGACTGCACTGCGTCCTTGATCGACGTGGTGAAGGAGAGACGCTTAGCCTTGGTGTTAGCCTTCACAAGGTCTTCAAGACCCGGTTCGAAGATCGGGATCTGACCGGCGATGAGCGCGTCGACTTTTTTCTGGTTGATATCGACGCAGACTACGTCGTTGCCGGTCTCCGCAAAACAAGCTCCCGCAACCAACCCCACATATCCGGTACCGACAACCGCGATGTTCATTCTAATGCTCCTATTTTGTCTTGGTGCGCCAGGCAGGGGCCTACACTCACGGAGCGAGCGACATCCCCTGTTTCCATCCACACGATTCGAGAGTGAGAGTAATCACAAACGGCCTCTAGTAGTACGTGACGCGTCTCCTACTGCGAACACCTTCCGTACACTAAACTCCCGAATCCCCGCAGGGTGGTTATAGCCGAACGCCCTAGAGAGATCAAAGGGTTGAAGCATCTGTGGTTTCAGCCAGCTAGAGGGCAGTGCTTCACTACAACCCAAGGAGCACGATCTACCCAGGCATGCTCGCGCATCTAATCGCGCCGAGCCATGAAAAGCCAGTGTAACCCGGTGATTGTGGAGAACGGAACCGTCTACGCGCGCACGTGCCATCAAGGGGAGAGCTGGTGAGCATCGTGGTAAAAGGAATCGTTTGAACCGAATCTTCGGAGGGGACTCACGGTTGAATCGCCACCTCCGACGCTACCTACCCAGTAGGAATCAGTTGTGATACCAAGCCCCCATGGCAAGGAAAACGATAACCTCCCTCAAAGGAGTTTTCTCCTCAGGTATTGCGGCTCAGATCAAAGCGAACGGTAAAAACGATCTCGCCTTTATCTTCGTACCGAACGCATATGCAAGCGCCGGCGTTTTTACCCGGAGTGCCTTCGCGGCACCACCGCTTGCATACACAAAACGAGCGATGAAGCGGGGAACGCTCAAAGCCCTTATCGTCAACTCCGGCTGCGCCAATGCCGCCACAGGAGCAGAGGGGGTGCGAGACGCGAAGCGGACCGCTCAGATTGCGGCGAAGCATCTCGGCTTGAAACCAAGCGAAATCGCCCTCGCTTCAACCGGTATTATCGGGAAGCTCCTGCCTATGGACAAGATTGAGGCAGGCCTCGCGACGCTCCTGGCGAATCCGAACGCTCGCGACGGAGACGCTACCGCAAAAGCTATCATGACGACCGACCTTACCCAGAAAGAGGTATACGTATCGGCGACCATTAACGATCAACGAATAACGGTCGCGGGATGCGCGAAGGGTTCGGGCATGATCGCCCCAAATATGGCGACCATGTTGGGCTTTCTCGTAACGGATGCCAAGGTCGATTCCACGACGTTGCAGGCAGCTCTCACAAGCGCCGTGAATGATTCTTTCAACATGACATCAGTCGACACAGACACCTCGACAAACGATATGGTTTTGGTGTTTTCAACGGGAGAGAAGGGACGAAAGCTCTCCTCAGCCGCTGATAAAAAAGCGTTCACCGCTCTCCTCACGTTGGCGTGTCAGAACCTCGCGAAGCAGATCGCGGCGGATGGCGAGGGGGCGACGAAACTCATTGAGGTCGAGGTACTCGGGGCGCGAACAGAAGCCGAGGCGCGCCGCATAGCCATGAACGTCATCAACTCCCCTCTCGTTAAAACCGCTATTCACGGGGCGGATCCGAACTGGGGACGCGTCCTAGCTGCGGCTGGGAAGGATCCATCGCTCAAGGTTGACCCCTCACGCGTTGATCTAACCTTCGCGGGAGCATCGGTAATGCGCCGGGGGAAGATAGTCGCGCACGATCGCAACAAGATCCGAAAACTGATGTCAGGGAGGGATGTCCCGATCCAGCTTAACCTCAACGTTGGCAAGGGACGAGCGCGCGCGTGGGGATGCGACCTTACCCACGGCTA
>JAIXQT010000128.1 GCA_027485595.1 Pseudomonadota bacterium
ACTTCGTTGGAGCCAAAGAAAAAATCCTCAGCGTATCTCAGTGGATACGCCTCCGGTTTTTTCGTCGTCTCCGCCTCGTTTCGTCGAAACCCTCAAAATGCTCACGACGGAACCATTTTCCACCACCCTGTTAGGGAAGAGATTCCCCTGGCGAGCGGACGCCGAGGTTTTGGGTTGTGAACGCGACATCACGATAAGGAAAGGTTATGAGCTCACTATTTTCAACCCTCGCCAAGGGCGGATCGAGATCTTCGGATGACCTGGTGTTTTCTCACCGTTCTCCAAAGGAGTACGCCATGATGCTTCTCGAGCAAGCAGGAATAACCAACCTAGAGTCACTCAATACCGTCTTCATCGGCGATCCCGGGTTTGATGTAGGGGTGCGTGAACGCTCCTTCGGGCGCGGCATAGAGTTCGAGGAGAAAGGTGGGCAATCAACGTCGCGACCTAGCGGGAGTTGGTTCCTTTTTGAGCGGCTGCCCGGAGACGGGTCTGACTATCTCAGAGCTCGGGTGTTCAACTCCTTTGAGGGGGCGGCAGCGGAATTCGCGGTCAAGCTTCGGCTTCACCCTGAGGGGGATGTGAAGATAACTGAGTCACTCTCCACGCCAGGGGCGTGGCAGCTCTCGTTCTCCGGGGGTGGAAGACAGATGGTCATGGCTCCGTTCGAGGCTGGACTCGCTGCCGCTACCGCAACCCGTTGAACTCTAACACTTGTTTGGTGGGATTTTCTGAGTTGGTCTCAGCCCTCTCCCGTGACGAAATCCCCCTAGTGTGGTACTAGAAACCCCTTGGCGCGTTGGTGCGCCGTTTTGAGGGGTTTCCCATGACCGTTTCGCCGTATCTCACCAGTATCTACCGAACCCACACCTGCGACGACCTCCGCTCTTCGGATGCCGGGTCTACCGTAACACTTTCCGGCTGGGTCCTTCGCAAGCGTGACCACGGTGGCGTTGTGTTCGTCGATCTCCGCGACAACTACGGTCAGACCCAGGTCGTGTTCAACGAAGCAGGGCGTGCTGAGGTACAGGACGTTCGCGTTGAGTCGGTCATAAAGGTAACGGGCAAGGTGGTGAAGCGTGATGTGTCGATGGCGAACGGCAAGATCCCGACCGGTGAGATCGAGCTTCACTGCGAGCACCTTGAAGTGCTGACTACCTCTGAGGTTCTTCCGTTCCAGGTTGCCGAGGATGACAAAGCCCCAGAGCCGACCCGCTTGACCTATCGGTTCCTCGATCTTCGTCGCGACAAGGTTCATGAGAACATCCTTCTTCGTTCAAAGGTCATTAAGCGTATTCGCGAGCTTCTGCATGATCGAGGATTCCAGGAATTTCAAACTCCGATCCTTACGAGTAGCTCCCCTGAGGGTGCGCGCGATTTCTTGGTCCCATCCCGATTTCACCCCGGAAAGTTCTTCGCGTTGCCACAAGCCCCGCAGCAGTTCAAGCAGCTCCTCATGGTGGCCGGGTTCGATCGGTACTTCCAGATCGCTCCTTGTTTCCGAGATGAGGATCCACGCGCGGATCGCTCTCCAGGAGAGTTCTACCAGCTCGATATGGAGATGAGCTTCGTTGAGCAGGAGGATGTCTTTAAGGTTGGTGAGGAGGTGCTCTCAGAGCTCTTTACAACATTCGCCAAGGATTCTGTAACTGCGGCTCCATTCCCTCGCATTCCGTATGACGAGGCGCTTCGAACGTTCGGGTCGGATAAGCCTGATCTCCGTAATCCGCTCCGTCTTTCGGATGTCTCCGGTGCTTTCGCTGAATGTTCCTTCCAGGTCTTTAATAAGGTGATTGCCGATGGCGGCGCTATCTTCGCCATACCGATGCCGGTCATGACTGCGCCCGCCCGTAAGTATTTCGATGAGACGATCGAGCTCTTCACCAAATGGAGCGGGCAGGGGCTCGCCTACCTCATCTACGAAGAGGGTGGTTGGCGTGGATCGATACAGAAGTTTGTTGGTCCTGCTGAGCAGCAGAAGTTGATCGATCAGCTCGATCTCAAGCCGGGCCAGGTGGTGTTCCTCGGTGCAGGCAAGCCTAAGCAGATCCTTCCTCACTTGGGCCGCCTTCGAAACAAGTTGGGCGAGGACTTTAAGCTGCTCTCCGGTGGCTACCACTTCTGCTGGGTGACGGACTTCCCGATGTACGAGTACGACGAGGATCTCCGTCAGGTTGTCTTTAGCCACAACCCATTCTCGATGCCGCAGGGGGGGCTTGAGGCGCTCAAGACGATGGACCCACTCGCTATCAAGGCCTATCAATACGATATCGTTTGCAACGGTTATGAGCTCTCAAGTGGCGCCATCCGAAACCACCAGCCGGAGATCATGTACAAGGCGTTCGAGATAGCTGGATACGATCAGGCCCAAGTGGATGATAAATTTGGGGGTATGATCAAGGCGTTTAAGTTCGGCGCTCCACCGCACGGTGGAATGGCCCCTGGAATTGATCGCATCGTCATGCTTCTCGCGCAAGAGAACGCAATTCGTGACGTGATCGCGTTCCCGATGGCCCAGTCTGTTGAGGATCTTCTTATGGGGGCTCCAGGCGTTCCGAGCGAGAAGGCGCTTCGAGAGGTGCATATCCGCGTTGTTATGCCGGAGACGCCAGCTAAGGCGCAGGGGGCGTAGGGGGGGGCTTCTTGGGCGTGTGTTCACCCGGAGGGCCTGTCTCCTGACAGGCCGGGATCGCGTCCGTCGTTCGGGTTGGCGAGATCGATTGCGATTCAATTCGATATATTTCTGCATGCCCGGCCCGTGAGGACACGGGCCCTCCGGGTGGAAAATCCGATCTGCTAGTCTCCCTTCAGGGCTCGCCCTCGGCGCTTCTACGCATCACGCCCATGACCGAGGGCCCCCCAAACCGCTCTTTCTTCGAGCTAACGAGTAGTGGTAGAGTCTGGCCCTCATCCGCCCGGATGGCGAAATTGGTAGACGCACAGGACTTAAAATCCTGGGGTAGCAATACCGTGCCGGTTCAAGTCCGGCTCTGGGCACTCTTCAATCTCTTCTCTAAAACGCTTTACGTCGACGTCAAAGGCGCGCTTCACATCTCATCATGTGCTGCGTGCATCCCCTCGAACCAGGCCGGGCTGGTCTGTCAGCGATGCCCCCTGTGGGCCGATGAGGTGTTCACTGTTCCGCCTCTGCGACCTTTTCATAGTGTTCTCATTACCGGCAAAGACTCATGGTAGCGCCTCCTAAGACGAATAGTGTGCTGCTCATATCACAAAAATCGGTCTCTCTTTATGGTCCCTCCATATAAGAAATATGTCTGGAAGGTCTTATGGTAATCTCAAGCATTCACCGTTCCGTTGTAACCATTGCATCCTGCGCCCTCTTTCTGCTCGCTCTCTCAACTCAAGCACGAGCGGAGTCAGCAAAAGAGTTACAAACCTCAGCTCGGCAAGCCCTACAAAGTCTCTACAGAACCTCCCCTGGATCTGCTGCGTTGGGTAAGAAAGCGGCTGGTGTTCTCGTTTTCCCTCAAATCATGCGTGCAGGATTAGGCGTAGGTGGACACTATGGAAACGGGGTGCTCTTTAAGGGGGACGCAGCGTCGGGCTATTTCAACACTACCGCAGCTTCGTTCGGATTTCAGATCGGTGCTGAGACCTTCGGTTACGCACTGTTCTTCATGAGCCAAAAGGATCTTAACTACCTCTCAAACTCAGCAGGGTGGGAGATCGGCGCAAGTGCAAGCGTGACGGTGCTTGACCAAGGGTTAGCTGAGTCGATCTCATCATCAACGGCTCAAGAGGGCATCTATGCTGCAGTCTTTGCCCAGCAGGGGCTTATGGGCGGGGTCTCGCTTGAGGGAACGAAGATTACCTCATACACGCCGAATTAATGGTTGAGGGATGGACCGTTTGTTCTGGGAAGCTACAGGTCGGGCCCATCCTGAGTTGTTCCTTCTAAGGCACTCAACAAGGATTCGGCATATTCTCACCCTGTTATCGTTGAGGGAGTGCGTTTTGAGGTAGTTGAAACGAGACTGCAATCAGTTCGCACAAGCTTCTCATGATCCTCGGGGGGAGCATACCGTGCCGGTTCAAGTCCGGCTCTGGGCATATTCTTGATAAGTATCACTGGAAGCTGGGGGCCCCACCATCTCGCCTTCCATGGCGGCCTCCCTGAGCTCTGGCGAGGCTACGTGACCCTCATGTGCGCGTCTCGTGCACGTAAATACGTCGAGGTCCTCGCCCTTGCCCCCTTCAAACGCTCGTCTCAATTCTCGAAGGGTCGTAACAACCCGAACATCTCCAGGAACGAGCTCTGGATTTTGCTGCAGCCACGACCGCTTTGCCACGTAGATAGTCGTGTTGTCGCACCGCTCGATCCCCTCAGATGCGCTCAGGATCGTTATGGGACGGCGCGCGTAGAAAAAGATCGGATCGAAGTACTCGTCGAACGTGTCCTTGATAACGGCGATCTTCTGTCCTGGTTGGGTGGTAAGGAGGAGCTGCTCGCTCATGACTGGCCATCCCTTGAGGGTGCCCTTCAGCACATTTCCGGCGGCTACTGAGAGGGTCATAAGAAGCACGAGAAGGAACCACAGGCGCGCATAGGGGAGGTGGTAGGGACGCCGGCTGAGGAAGCTCATAACAGAGAGGGAGGCTAGAACGGCGAGTCCAGCTCGGAAGGTCAGTGGTGCGCACGCGAATTTGACGATCTCCTCAAGTGGATGTCGGCCCCAATCATACTGATGAGCAACGCCAGCCGCGATAAGGAGCGCGATAATGGCGCACGCTACGACCCCTTCGAATCGTTGAACCGCTTTCCATAACCGCTGCCTGACCGCCAGTCCTCGGCGCTCCAGAAACATTGAGAAGAGAAGGGCACACTGAATGGCGACCAGAGGTTGCAGGGGGAGCATGTAGGAATGTCGTTTGCCGGAGGAGATCGAAAAAAGGATCACCCCGGCAAGAAGAGCGACCGTTGGCGCGAGGACCCACCGTTGAAAACCTCCGAGATACGAAAGACCTCTCCCGTGAGTGAGGTATCGAGCGACGCCGAGGATCATCAGGGCCCCCCATGGTGCATTAGTGCGAAGCAGAGAGGGGATGTAAAACCACCACCGCTCGGAGTTGACCTTAGCGCCGCCTACAAATCGTTCAACGTTCTCGAAGAGTAGTTGCCGGGCGAGAAAAGCCTCTCCACCCTTAAGGTATGCGCCGTAGTACCAGGCGCATGGAAGGAGGAGGGCGAGCCAGCCAAGGCTTGGGCGCACCGCTTCGCGGAGCGTTGCTTTAAGGCCCCCAAGATAGCAACCGACTACGGTCGCGATGAAAAGAGGAAGGACGATTCCAACGGGTCCCCGAGCCACCATCGCTCCCGCGCAGAAGAACCAGAAAAATGTGCGGCTGTGCCACGAGAGCCTATGATGTTCGCGCCACTCGGCGCGGTCGCTCCACACGAGCGCCGTAAGCGCGCCCCATAAACAGAGCGAGAAGGTCATGTCCACCATCGCCTGGGACGCGAGTTGGTGAAATCCATAGGTGAGTGAAAGGATCGCGGGAGCTAGTAGGGCCGTTCGCTCAGCATGGAGTTCGCTCTCTACTGTTTGGCTCACTGTCGCGAGGCGAAACGCCACGAGCCCGCTCAAAAGAAGGATCCCTACCGCAGCGAGGTGTGAGGGAAGGCGAACGGAGAGTTCGCTCACCTCGCCGAGGCCCGCGCTTATGCCGGCTCCGATCCAATGAAAGAGTGGTGGCTTGGAGGGGACGATCCCATTTCGCAGGGGGAGTACCCACTCCCCCTCGCGGAGGATGGTGTCGATCACCTGCGCCTCACGCGCCTCTGTACTTCCCGAGATCGGAGCGAGCCCAAGAAAAAGGATCTGTAGGAGGGAGTAGAATGCGAGGGCGGTGATGAGGTATCGCCATGGAACGGCGATTCGAGCTGTCTGCATATCAGTTGTTCAGAGTTTGTCGAAACTATCGAGGTCCATCTTAGAGGGGGCGTGGGGCACTCGCAACCGGGGAGGTTACCTGCGTCGGACTTGGCGTGAGGCAAAAAAACGGGGCGAGCTCTCGCTCCGCCCCGACTTTCGACTGTTTTTCGAAAGATGCAACTACTCCATGAGTAGCGATGTTCTTAGGATACTGCTCCGGTGAGCGCATGATCAAGGTGAATGTGATGCGAGATTCCCGCATTTTGAGGGCTCTCTCGCGGCTGGACAGGCATGTCGCCAGTCTCTGTGCGGAGCGTTGCCAGTAAGGGGTTGATTGGTCGGTGGGAATGCCTCAATGGTCTCGAATGGATCGTTCATAGTGGCGGCTATGAGAACCCGATGGAGCACCATGCCTGGCGGATCGTGCGCCGCGCCGCGGGATTACCATGAGACGTTCGGCCTATGCGCACGGCACTCTCATACTGAAAAATGTACCGAATATAGCTTTCGTTGGGTCCGTGCGGGCTGGCCTGGCTCACCGGGTGGTACACATTGTTGTACTTGAGGGTGATGCGGGGTAATTGCAATTGCACGTATTTTGCTTGTTGTTACCGTTCGCGCAGTACCTACTCACATGGATTCGACCCAGAAACACAGTGCTCGCTCGTTGAATGGGCCTCGGAGAAAGGGTGCGGAATCATCCACGTTTCTCAAGCGATCCCTCACGCTTCAGGGAGAGCTGCAAAAGAAGGCCTATCCCAACGCCTCGACCCTCGCCGCAATGTGTGGTTGCTCCCGTAGTACCGCGATGCGCACGATCGATCGCCTTCGGTATGAGTTCGGCGTTCCCCTCGAATATGACGAGTCGAATCGAGGCTACTTTCTGACTAATCCTGATTTCAGCTTCGCGTCCCTTCCACCGGGTCGCGACGAGCTGGTCGCGTTGGTGCTCTTGAGTGAACTAGCGGGCATGATCGATGATCCGTCTCTTCATGAGGCCGTCTCATCACTGTGGACGCGTATCACAAATGGACGTTCAGATGTCGACCACGACCTTGAGCATATCCGCCAACGTTTCTCCTCTGAGACCACGTCGGTGGCGAAGTTGGCTGATATCGATCTCGTGCGACTCCTGACCCTCTGTCACCGAGGGCAACCGGTAGTCGTCCGGTATCGCTCCCCGTGGCGGCACGAAGAGGACAAGGAGTATGGAGGTTTGTTCGAGAGGCTCCACTTCTCGGACGGCATGTTGTACGCCCTCTTTAAGGACGGTGGTGGGCGGGAGCTAGTTCTCAACGTGTCGTTTATTAAGGAGGTTCGGGAGGTCACAGAGATACCGCGAGTGGCGCACGAGTCGATGTGTGAGGGCCCGTCAAAGCCCTATTGGCTTGAAGGGTTCGGCGTGTGGTCGGGCTCAAAGCCTGAGACGATCGAGATTTCGATAGCACCTCCAGCGTCACGATATTACGCCGCGCAGATGTGGCACGCCGAGCAAGAGGATTCATGGATCGGAGACCATCTGGTGCGGAGGTTCCCAGGTATCGCGTCCCCTGAGCTGATTCGCCGGGTGTTGAGCCTTGGTAGATTCGTGGTATCCGTCAAGCCAGAGCTCATTCTTGAGCTGATGCGGGACGATGTCGCCCACCTTGGTACGCTCTGCGGACCTGGGCTAGCTGGTGCCCCCGAGTAAGCTTCCCCGCGGGGAGGTATTGCCCAAAAAAAGGGGAGGGCTGCCCAGTTTGGGCTGGCGAAACGGGTAAGATCTGCCGTTATCTGAAACTTCTTTCGATTTGAGCCCCTTTTGACGCAGTCTCCCCTTTGATCTTCTCCCTTCTATGTAATAATTTCGGTTGCTTGAAGGTGATTCATGAAAGAAAACGCAGACAACCTCTATAAGATTCGACACTCCCTGGCTCACGTGATGGCTCAGGCTATCCTTGAGATTCGCCCGAACGCGAAGCTCGCCTTCGGCCCCCCGATCGATAACGGGTGCTACTACGACTTCGATTTCGATACCCCTCTTACCCCCGAGGACTTCAAGGCGATCGAGAAGCAGATGCGGAAGATCATCGGGCAGCGCCAGCCGTTCGTTGAATCGAAACGTTCGGTAGCTGAGGCTGTCGAACACCTCAAGACGCGTGGCGAGAGCTACAAGGTTGAATACTGCCTTGAGCTCGCCGATAAAGGTGAAACGGAGATCGGCTTCTACGTCAACGGGCCCTTCGAGGATATGTGCGCTGGTCCGCACGTCAATCACACCGGCGAGATACCCGCGGACTGTTTCGCTATCGACACCCTCGCAGGTGCCTACTGGCGGGGAGATGAGAAGAACAAGCAGCTCACACGAGTGTATCTGTTAGCGTTTGAGAATAAAGAGGAGTTGAAGGGTTACGTCGAGAAGCGAGAGTTAGCGCGCGAGCGAGAGCATCGTAAGCTTGGCAAGGAGCTGGACCTCTTTAGTATTGATCATGAGGGTGTCGGGTCAGGGCTTATCTTGTGGCACCCGAAGGGCGGCATGATTCGCCACCTTATCGAGACTCACTGCCGGAAGATGCATTTAGAGGGGGGGTACGACTTCGTGTACTCGCCGCATATCGGTCGTTCTACCCTCTGGGAAACGAGCGGGCACCTATCGTTCTACAAAGATGGAATGTTCTCTCCGATCGAGGTTGAGGGGCAGGAGTACTACCTCAAACCCATGAACTGTCCGTTTCACTGCAAGATTTATGATGCAGTTCCGAAATCGTACCGAGATCTTCCGAAGCGATTCGCAGAGTGGGGAACCGTGTACCGTTTCGAGCGCAGTGGAACTCTGTCCGGTCTGACACGTGTTCGAGGATTTACGCAGGACGACGCGCACCTCTTCTGTCGTGAAGATCAGATGCCGGAGGAGATCGATACCGTTCTCAACTTTAGCGTAAATCTCCTCCGCGATTTCGGTTTGAAGGACTTCCATCTCTACTTGAGCACTCGCCCGGAGGGTCGGGTCGGCGCGGAGGAGAAGTGGGATGCGGCGGAGACCGCTCTTAAGGCGGCGCTTGATCGAAGTGGGCTCCCGTACTCGTTGAACGAGGGGGATGGAGCGTTTTACGGACCTAAGATCGATATCTGCGTCAAGGATATGCTTGACCGACAATGGCAGTTAAGCACGATTCAGTTCGATTTTAACCTTCCTGAGCGGTTCGACCTCTCTTACATGGATGCTGACGGATTAAAGAAACGTCCGTACATGATCCATCGAGCGTTGTGCGGCTCCATGGAGCGATTCTTCGCGATCCTTATTGAACATTTCGGTGGGGCTTTCCCTACATGGCTCGCTCCCGTTCAGGCTGTACTCGTGCCTGTGAACGAAGGGTGCAATGATTTCGTTACGGCGCTTAGTGGCGAGCTCAATCGGCAGGGCTTCCGCACTGAGGTAGACCTTGCGGCGGATTCCTTCAATAAGAAGATCCGGAACGCGGTAACTCGTAAAGTTCCGAATATCCTTATCGTCGGAAACAAGGAAGTGGAGACTAACTCCGTAACGCTTCGGCGGTACTGTGTGAAGGAACAGGTTACGTTGTCTGTTGCCGAGTTCGTGGAGCGTCTTGTGAAGCTTCGTGACGAGCGCCTCATGGATAACGATCCTACGGTAGCGGTGTAGCTGAAGGTCCTTTTGTGTGGTGTTGGTGACTCTCGTGGGCGCGAGCAGACTGGGTCTGCTCGTTGAAGTACCGCAAGAACCACCCCGCCGCCAAACCCGCGACGGCATCGAGTGATTGTCCCTCCTCAAAGAGGTGCCCCGCTCCTGGGATGATCGAGATCTGCTTCTCGCACCTCACCTGACTGAGCGCCTTACGGTTAAGCGCTTCTACCTCTGGGTCGTTTCCTCCAACGATAAGAAGGAGGGGAGCTTCCAAGGAGGGCAGGGTGTCGCCTGCCAGGTCCGGTCTTCCTCCCCGAGATACGACAGCTGATACTGTGCTGCCGAGAAGGGTTGCCGCTTTGATTGCCGCGGCCGCACCCGTACTCGCTCCAAAGAGACCGATCGGAGTGTTTGGAATACGTGGGTGCTCCCGCACCCACTCGACGGCCCTTACGAGTCGCCACGTCAGAAGCTCGATATCGAACCTATTCCGGTAGGATGAATCCTCTTCAGGTGTGAGGAGGTCGAAGAGTACGGTTGCGATCTGAGAGGCGTTAAGAATATCCGCTACGGACTGATTTCGGGGGCTTTTTCTGCTACTCCCGCTTCCATGAGCGAAGACGACTACCCCAACTGGGTCGCGCGGTAGTGTGAGCATCGCCGGAAGGCTAGCCCCTTGAGTTGGTATCTGAGAGTCGATCGGGGTGCAGGAGTTTAAAGTCTCTTCCATGGCCATAGAGGGTACGTCGAAGTCGCGTAGTGGTCTCTGTTGCATGTCATCTCTGGGAGGTGCTAGCAGGGTGATGACCTGCATTTTCAGGGCGAAGTTCTAAAAACCTACTTTGCAGACGGCCTATGGGCGGGTAGAAGAGGCAGGTGGGAGGGCTCTATGGAGGCATGGCTTCTGTTCATCATCGGTATCGCGTTGTGTGTGGCTGAGCTCGTCATTCCTACGGGGTTTTTCCTGCTCATCCTTGGGCTGGGAGTCCTGGTAGTCGGCGCGTTAACCTTTGTCGGCCTCATCGCCAGTTGGATCGCCCAAGCGACCGTGTTCTCTGGGGTCGCCCTTGGTATTTGGTACCTCTTTGGGGACCACCTGCAACGCCTCCTTCGCTCAGGCGAAAAGGAGTACGGGGGGCTTATCGGCCAGGTGGTGGTGGCTCGCGAATCCCTCGCGCCAGGTCACAAAGGCCATGGTGAATTGTGGGGAGCGCCGTGGCGCATCGAGAACGGCGGCGCAGAGATGATTGAGATCGGTGATGAGTGTCACGTGCTCGCAAGTGACGGGCTCGTGCTGCGGGTTCGCAAAAAAGTTTCGTAAGGAGAATTGCTATGTCAGTTGCATTTGGGTTCTTTGTCTTCCTCGTAGTCGTCACTATATACAAAGGCGCGGTGATCGTGCCGCAGCAACAACGCTACGTTGTTGAGCGACTCGGGAAGTTCCATGCCACCCTCGACGCGGGGTTTCACGTTCTCCTTCCGTATCTCGATTCGGTTCGGTATCGCCACTCATTGAAGGAGCAGGTGATAGACATCCCAGAGCAGGTATGTATCACGTCCGATAACGTGCAGGTGGCGGTCGATGGGGTCGTGTATTGCCGAGTGATCGACGCGAAATCAGCTTCGTATGGCATAGATGATTTCCTCTTTGGAATCATTCAGCTGGCCCAAACGACCCTTCGGAGCGAGATCGGCAAGATTGAGCTTGATAAAACATTTGAGGCTCGCTCTCATATTAACGCCAATGTTGTCACTGAGGTCGACAAGGCCGCTGAGGCGTGGGGCGTGAAGGTTCTCCGGTATGAAATTAAGAATATCACCCCTCCGCGAGAAGTTATTACCGCGATGGAGAAGCAGATGAAGGCGGAGCGTGAGAAGCGCGCCGCAATCCTCGCCTCTGAGGGGCAGCGGGACTCGGCGATCAACTCCGCTGAGGGTGAGAAGCAGCGTCAGATTAAGGAGTCTGAGGCGAGTATGATGTCGCAAGTTAATCGCGCCAAGGGAGAGGCTCAGGCGATACTTGAGGTCGCGCAGGCTACGGCGGCTGGACTTCAGCTTGTTGGAGAGTCTCTTCGTACCGAGGGCGGCAAGCAGGCGATGGAGCTCCGTATCGCTGAGCAGTACATTCCGCAGTTAGGTCGCATCGCGCAGCGGAGCAATACAGTTGTGCTGCCTGCAAATCTGACCGATCTCGGAGGCGTTCTCGCCATGGCGAAGGGGATCTTTCGGCCTGAGCAGGCGCAGGTTGAGGTTGAGGATACCTCCACACGCTAGGGAAGCGAGGCAAGCCCCCAACTTAAACGTGCTCGTAAACGTGAACGTACCCGGAATAAAAATACCAACGTTTTCGGGTACGTTGACGTTGATGAGCAAGCGCACGTTCACGTGTCGGCGTCCACAATTAAACTACTAGCAGGGTGGTGAACAATGATTTCCTGCTCTGCATTTCGATAGTTGGACTGCAACTTCGTTGGATACGCCGAAAAAATCCTCAGCGTATCTCAGTGGATACGCCTCCGGTTTTTCGTCGTCTCCGCCTCGTTTCGCCGAAACCCTCAAAATGCTCACGACGGAACCATTTTTCACCACCCTGCTAAGGCCCCTACTCCCTCGGATCAAAGGTGGTGGTAACGCTCTTG
>JAIXQT010000081.1 GCA_027485595.1 Pseudomonadota bacterium
CTTGATTCCCATCGGTTCCTCCGATGTACATACCCGGCCGCTTACGAACCGGTTCAAGCCCTTCGAGCACCTCGATATCAGCCGCGCTGTAACTTCCCTTTGCCATCTTAATGATCTCCCCTTCTCAACCCCTCTTAACCATCCACAACGGTCGCGCCGACAATGTCGTCTCGCGAGTACACCTTGGTTCCCTTGAGGGCTCGATGACCCTTCGTAACCTCTGAGAGCGGAACATCCTTGGTTTTGCCGGACTTAAGGCTCAGCAACAGCGTACCCTTCATCTTCGGCGAGGCGACACCACAGCACGCCACAAGGTTGTCATCATCTCGCACTCCCATGAGCGAGACACCAACGGCGGCACTATCCCGGACTGGTATTTCAGACTGCGGGATCGCTAAACCAGAGCCATCCTGCGTGATGAAGACCATCATTGGCGAGAGTGGCGCCACAGCAGCCAAGAACTCACCGTCTCGAAGCTTCATGATGCGACGACCCGTTCGCTTTGTCTCACCGAGCTCCGTTAACGTGAGCCCGTACCCCGTGCCCTTGGTACCAACAAGCACCAACGTCTCTCCATCCTTCAGACGACGGTCCTGCGAGGGAGAGCCCGCCACACCGCCACCAAGCGGCAGCGCAACCTGACCACTCGTCGATACAACCGGAGCGGCACCGCTCGCCGCGATACCAAACGAGCTGATGATTCGCTCCCCATCTTTGAACTTGAGCAGCTTCTGGATCGGAGTTCCGTATCCACTCGACGCTGGGAAGTCAGAAACCTTCAAGACAAAGAGGGTCCCGAGACTTGTCATGAGCGCCACCGAGTCAAGCGTTGTGAGGGCGTGAGCCGACAACAACGAATCCCCTTCCCTCAATCGAGTCGAGCTGAGGTCGTTAGTTCTTCGAATACGCTTCACCCATCCATCAGCAGTGATAATAGCGTGAACATCCTCTTGAACCACGTAGGCGGTCTCATCGAACTCAATATCGACATTGTCCTTGATCAGCTTCGACTTACGTCTATCGCCGTACTTCTCGGCAAGAGCCTCAAGTTCGGAGCACACGAGCCCTTGAAGAGCGGTTGCGCTCTTTAAAAGCTTCTCAATCTCTTTCACTCGCTTCTCTTTCTCAGCGAGCTCACGCGTAATCTCGTCGATATTGGTGCGGGAGAGTTGATAGATCCGCATATCAACGACCGCGAAGGACTGAACCTCTGAAAGCTTAAAGCGAGCGCGCAACTTCTCTGCGGCATCACTACGACCGTCGCTCTTACGCACGATCTTGATAGCCTCATCAAGCGCGTCATAGATCGTAACCAGTCCCTCTAGGATGTGTATTCGATCGAGGAGCTGTTTGCGCTCAAACTCTAATCGCTTCTCGGTTACCTCAATTCGGAAATCAAGGAAGTGCTTCAAACAACTCTTCAGTGAGAGGAGCTCAGGCCTCGTAGCTCCACCTTCGACAGGCACAAGGGCTGTGAGATTTACAGCGAAGTTAGACTCGAGTGGCGTGTTCTTAAAGAGGTATGCCATCGCGAGCTCCGGATCAGCCCCCGTCGAGAGTTCAAGAACAATACGAACCTCGTCCGTCGACTCATCCCGCACATCAACGAGCTGGGGAACTTTCCTATCTACGATCAGACCAGCTATTCGTTCTACGACGGTCGCCTTGTTAACGGCGTACGGGATCGACGAAACGACGATGACCTGCTTCCCACGAGCCTGCTCCTCTAATGCCCACTCGCCCCGCATACGCACGGAACCACGGCCGGTCTCATACATCTCGACGAGCTCCTTTTGGGAGTTGAGAATATTACATCCAGTCGGGAAATCAGGGGCCTTGATGATGCTGGTGAGCTTAGCCGTAGTAAGCTCACGATCCTTGGCAAGCTCTACGATCGCCTTGATTGTGTCTTTTAAATTGTGCGGAGGGATGCTCGTCGCCATTCCGACGGCGATTCCCGTCGCGCCGTTTATCAGGAGATTCGGCACTCGGCTCGGGAGTACGATCGGCTCAACCACGGTGGCATCAAAGTTATCACGAAAAGCGACAGTCTCCTCGTTAATCTCTCCGATCACCTCAAGCGCGAGCTCTCGCAACTTTGCCTCTGTGTATCGATACGCCGCTGCGTTATCACCATCGAGCGATCCGAAGTTACCCTGACCATCAACCAGGGGGTAGCGAAGGGAGAAATCCTGCGCCATTCGCACCATCGCCTCGTAACACGCGACATCGCCGTGCGGATGGAAGCGCGCCAGAACCTCTCCCACCACGGCGGCTGATTTACGGTGACTCGAGGATGGCTTGAGATTTAAGTTCTGCAACATCGCGTACAGAATACGTCGCTGAACCGGCTTCAAGCCGTCACGAACATCGGGGAGTGCTCGACCCGATACGACACTCAACGCGTAGGTGAGGTATCGATCTCGTGATTCATTTTGAAGACTTGTTTTAATTGTAGCCATTAGAACTCCTCAACTACCGAGAGAAAGGTTCCCACACGTTGATAACGTGACTTCCCGCCGCGCACAAAGGGGGCCTGAGAGCCGGTAATGACACAAGAGATACACGAACAGCTGTGTACGCTCAGGACGGCATAGGACGCCTAAGTAAGTGGAAAACATCGATTTATTAGCACCTTACTACCACAAGGGAAACACTTTTTCCCGCAAGTCCCCCATTTTTCGGGTATTCGGGCAAAAAAAAAGCGCCCCTCGCGGAGCGCTTTTTCCTTTAGCCTAGCGCTAAAGCTTACATAGCCAATCGGAGACCAGCTGTAAGGAATACGTCGGAATCAGCATCAATTCCAGCTGTGAGCTTAAGAGCAAGCTCCTCAGTCAACGAATTGAGAACGGTTCCAGTGTATGTCCACTGTCCGCCAGATACGTTGTAGATGCTGTTTACGTTGTCGTAGAGAGCCTCAGCATCAACCTCAACGGTATCAGTGAGCTGGTGACGAACTGCGAGTCCACCGTATACGCCGTCATCGTCAGCATCGCCTGCTGCATCAAGGTTCACGTGAGAAGCACCTGCTCGTGCTACAAGGTCGATACCGTTGCAGTATGAGTAGTATCCAGCAAGACCGTAGCGGAAGAAGCTCTGGTCGATGTTTGTGCTCTGGCCAGTGAAGCCTGAGTTAGCATAGTTGTAGCCGAATTCAGCCGCGATGTTCTCAAGCGGGCTGTAAGAAAGCTTAGTATCGACTCCATTAGAATCGTTGAGCCCCTCAGCATCAACGTGTGCCCACTGGTAGGACACGTCAGCATAGGTATATTTCATCAACGGATCAGCTGAAGCTGTTGTAGCGCCGCCTACTGCAAGAAGGGCAGCGAGAATCATCTTTTTCATACGAATCTCCACATTTTACGTTCAAACGGACTAACGTCCACGTGGAGCACTATTCCAAGAACGGAACCAAGCTGCAATATGAAAAATTAAATCGATGTTTCAGCGAGTTAGGGGATGAGCGCCCTCATAGACTTTCATCTTCCAATCGAAAATTCGCCTCCCACGCAGCGACAAACACCGGCACACACAGCCCAAAGCTCCTTCAACACGCTGGCTACCGCCCAATGCAGTGTCTATTTTATCGTTCACTCTTCGCCTTGACGCACTTCGCCTAGAGAAATTCATTGCGACCCATCGAGTTTGCGAGTTTGAAACTTTCGGCTGTGCCAGGACTTGCACGTGCGAGTGCCGTTCTACGCGGGATAGCTTCAAACAAAATGATTTAGCAGGGTGGTGCTTGTTATCCACCCCTCGACTCCACGAGCAACCTCAATTTGGCGCAGGGATAATCGCCCCAGCCAGAAACATCTCACAAAAGCTCTCTGTACATGCCCACCCAGTTACAGTACCACTCTGTTCACGTATGCTCGTATCCTCACAGTTCACCTTGTCAAAATCTCCCGCTTTCATCGCCTTCGAGGGCATCAATGGATGCGGAAAAACGACCCTGCATAAGCGACTCTCGGCAAAACTGGTCGCGAGCGGACATTCCGTGTGTGACACTCGAGAGCCGGGTGGAACACCGCTCGGGATTGAGATTCGAAAACTTCTGCTCGAATGGAGCGGAGAGAAGAAATCATCGCGAGCCGAACTCCTGCTCTTCGCCGCGGACCGCGCCGAGCACGTCGACAAAGTAATTAGACCGAACCTCTCCCGAGGCACATGGGTGCTTACGGACCGATTCATCTACTCTACTATTACCTTCCAGGGACACGGCCGGGGGATCGACCGACAGCTTCTTGACCAAGCGAACGCTCTGGCGATCCAAGGAACGGTACCGGACCTCGTCATCCTACTCGATCTCGCCCCCGAGGAGGCCTTCAAACGCATCGCGTCCCGAAATTCAAGCTCTCGCGATTCCTTTGAGGAGGAGGAGCTCGCCTTTCACACCAGAATTAGAGATGGATTCCTAGAGTGCGCCAAGGAGTCCCCCGTCCCCTTCCTCGTACTCGATGCCACCCAAACCCCCGAAGAATTATGCGCGGAAGCTGCCAGGGCGTGTGGGCTCTCACGGGGTTAAAGTGCTTTCCTCTTCCACCCAGGCGCGATTAATCCTACAGTGCTGGGATGACGTCCATCATCGGCCATAGCAAACAAAGAAGGGAACTCTCTGAGCTCGTTCGTTCGGATCGGCTTCCTTCAGCGTTAGTGTTTTCTGGCCTCCATGGAATTGGAAAAAACCTCGTAGCCCGTGAGATTGCGCGTCAGCTCCTCTGCGAGCAGAGGGAAGCCGCGCCGCAAGGCGGTTGCGGAACATGTCGAACATGCACCCTCTTCGAGTCGAGCACCCATCCTGACCTCCTCACCCTGACATTTAGCGGAGAGCACGGGGCATCAGTTGACGATATCCGCGCAGCACTCGAGAAGATGAGCCTTAAACCCTTCATGGGGGGAAAGAAGGTAGCTATCCTCAACGACGCTGATGAGATCTCGATTGTCGGCGCGAATATAATCCTCAAATCCCTTGAGGAACCGCGCCCAGATACCTACTTCATTCTGGTGCTCTCGAACCCATCGAGACTTCCGGCGACGATCCTCTCGCGGTGCCAACGATTTTTCTTTGATCGACTCTCCACCGAAGAAATCAGAGAGATCATTAACCTCCGTGGCATTCAAGAGATCTCTGAAGCTCTCCTCCTCCTCGCTGATGGATCGGCCGCCTCCCTGGATTCATTACAGGCTCGGTCCGAGATGTGGGAGGACGTTCGAGCGGTAGTGGAGCGAGCGTGGCTTGGAGATCAGGCGATAGTGGCGAGAGCGGCTCAAGAGTGGGGGGCGGATAAGAACCAGATCAAGGAGCGGCTCACCTTCCTGCGCACCACGATACGGCAACAGCTGCTGGCGACAAGCACCGACAGCAACGCCACCGCCGTATGGGCGACAGCCCTGCAAAACGCACTTGACGCGGAATACCTGATCCTCGACAGGCATGTGAATCCAACGCTCACGATCTTTAAGACCCTCCAAAGTTGTCATAGAGCGCTCTCCATCACGTATCAGCTCACTCCACGCCAACACCCCACCGTAGGTGAGCTCCTGATGGACGGTCGATAGGAAACACACTCAGTGTATGTGCTCGTGAACGATCACGTGCACGTGCACGCGTCCGGGAAAAATCACGCGCCCCGTAGAGCATGCCCCCACAACCCCGCTCTGGACTTTTACACCCGCTTGGCTGACACTGAAGCCCCTTCAGGAGAAAGCATGGAAAACTCATCAGAAAAGCTCCCCATTACACCAGCATCCCAACCTCAAGCATCCGACGCGACGCCGGCTCAAAGCTCTCCAGCACCCGCACCCATCGCAGAGGAACTTGTTGATATCGACCTCTTCGCTCGCGTCAAGCTTCGCACAGCGACCATCTTGAGCGTCGAATTGGTTCCCAAGTCCAAGAAACTCTACCAAATCCAGGTCGATGTCGGAGAGCTCGGACACCGTCAGATCGTGTCGGGCATCGCGCCGTACTACACCCCTGAGCAGTTAATCGGAAAACAGATCGTCATCGTGGCTAATCTGAAACCTGCGAAACTCATGGGGGTTGAGAGCAACGGAATGCTCCTCGCCGCCTCAACCGAGGGAGATGGAACGCTCGCGCTTCTCACCCCGGACAAGCCGATCGGTTCGGGGGCTCGGGTTCGTTAGGTACGATGGATATCACGGACTCTCACACCCACCTCGACTCCGCGGAGTTTGATGGAGATCGCGAGGCTGTCATCGAGCGCGCCCGAGCTGCGGGAGTTACCCGTATGCTCACCATAGGAACCGGGAAGGGCCTTGAAGGATCAGGGCGTGCTATCGCGCTTGCGGAGCGATACCCCTTTATCTGGGCGAGCGCGGGCGTGCACCCACACGACGCCGGGTGCGACATCGATATGTCGCTGTTCGAGGAACGCGCCAGACACCCCAAGGTCGTCGCGATTGGAGAGACGGGGCTCGATTTCTATCGAGATTGGTCTCCGGTCAACAAGCAATATGAACAGTTTGAAGCACAGATAGAGCTCGCCAAGCTCGTCGAGAAACCCTTGATCATCCACTCGCGTCAGGCGGGAGAACAGAGCTTTGCGCTCCTTAAAGAACGAAACGCACGGGATGTCGGAGGGGTCTTCCATTGCTTCGCGGAGAACGCGGAGTTTGCGTCTCGACTATGGGAGATGGGTTTCTACGTTTCGTTCCCCGGACTGCTTACCTTTAAGAAGGCGCAGGAGGTACGCGATATCTGCAAGGCTATTCCGCTTGAGCAGATTTTGATCGAAACAGACGCGCCATTCCTCGCCCCCGAGCCGCATCGAGGAAAGCGATGCGAGCCAGCTTTTGTCGCTGCAACAGCGAGACGTTTGGCTGAAATAAAAGGGTTGTCGGTTGAGGAGGTTGCGGCGATAACTACAGCAAACACGCTCAAACTCTTCTCTCTGATGAGGTAACGACATGGCCTCCCCCTCTGTTCTCGTGAATGAAACCGCGGGAATCGTATCGATAACTATCAACCGCCCAGAGACTCGCAATAGCTTAAACTCGGAGACGATCACACTCCTCACCGAGGCCTTTGACGCCGTTGCGAAAAATCCGCTCGCTCGGTGCGCTATCTTGAGTGGCGCGGGAACCGAAGCTTTCTGCGCCGGCGCTGATATCGCGGAGCTCGTTCACAACCCTGCCCCATCAGCTCGACGAGCGTTCTTCGAGTCGATCGCCTCTTTGATTGAGAAAATAAACCTCTGCCCTATCCCGGTAGTGGCTCGCGTCCACGGATTCGCGCTCGCTGGTGGGTGCGGCCTCGCCGCGGCGTGCGATATCACCCTCGCCGCCGACGACGCGATCTTTGCACTTCCCGAAGTTGGTGTTGGCCTCGCCGCTATGGTGGTCATGGCTCCGTTGAGTCGTATCGTGCAGAAGAAAGCCCTCACCCACATGGTCATGACCGGAGAACGTATCTCCGCTCAGCGAGCGCTAGAGATCGGACTTGTCACCGCCGTGCACGCCAAAGGATCCTTGGACATCGAAACCGAACTCCTCTGCAAAAAACTTATCAAACAAGGACCAAAAGCCATCGCAGCCTCTAAGCAAGCTCTTCTTGATGTGACCGAGCGGGAGTATCTTCCCCTCCTTCACGAACTCGCTGACCGAAGCGCTCTCTTGAGCCTCGGAGCTGAGGCGACCGAGGGACTGACAGCGTTCACGCAGAAACGAGAGCCCTCGTGGCGCAAAGCGTAAAAAACGATATCCTGACCTGAGAGGGGCGCACAATGAAGATCGGAGCGTTTACTATTACTGAGGTTATCTTCGGTCACTTCCGCCTGGATGGTGGATGCATGTTCGGGTCGGTTCCCAAGAACCTTTGGTCGAAGAGTATTCCGGGAGATCCCGAAAACTGCATTCATCTCGCGTGCCGCTCACTTCTCATCGATGTGGGCGACCGACGTTTCCTCGTAGATGTAGGGATGGGAGAGAAGTGGTCCGATAAGCAACGCCAGATCTACGGTATAAGAAATACCCCTAAAGAATCGTGGGGTTTCGAACCACGCTCGGTCACCGATATCATCCTCACCCACCTCCACTTTGATCACGCGGGAGGTATCACCTCCCCGACACCGGACGGTGGAGTCGAGCTCTCCTTCCCACACGCGACGATCCATCTTCAGAGAGCGAATTGGAACCACGCCAACAATCCTACGCTCAAGGATCGAGCTAGCTACCTCCCAGAAAACGTGCAACCGCTCGCGAACGCGAAGCTGGCGCTGTACGAGGGAACCTCGGAGGTCGTTCCGGGGCTGCTCGTTCATCGAGTCGATGGGCACACGAAGGGACAACAGTGGATCGAGGTCACCGATGGAACGAACAAGCTCTTCTTCGCGACCGATCTTATTCCCACAGCCCATCACGTTCCCCTCGCCTACCACATGGGATACGACGTATGCGCGGAGACGCTCCTCGTTGAGAAGCAAGCCTTCCTGGAGAGAGCGCGCACTGAGAACGCGCTGCTTTGTTTTCAACATGACGCGGATACCGCAGCAGTGAGGGTCGTCATGAATGATCGGGGGCAGTATGCGGGGACTGATGGGGTGAGATCGTTGGATTTGTAGAGTGAACCTAAAAAGAGTAGTTAAGGCGGATGGAAATGGTACAGATGCTCAAAAGCACAAAGGATTTTGAACTTGTCGGAGGCGCAACCCTGGCACCGTCAGGGTGAGCACCGACAATTCAAAAGACGAAGTGATTTTGGGC
>JAIXQT010000271.1 GCA_027485595.1 Pseudomonadota bacterium
CGGAGGGCCCGTATCCTTACGGGCCGGGTATGAATCAATCCATCGAATTGGATCGCGACCAACGTTTCGCCTGAAACGGCGACCGCCAAAACGGCCTGTCAGGAGACAGGCCCTCCGGATAATGTCAACCGGGGTACCGCAACGCTCTACAACGGCGCGCCGAACGAGAACATCGTCTGCATCTTCTCGCCGTCTTGAGGATCGATTGGGTAACCGAACTCGACTCGAATTGGCCCCATCGGAGATGCCCATCGGATACCGTATCCCCATGCCTGACGAAGCTCGTCTACGGCGATAGGCTTATTGTCGTCGTAAGCCTGACCGAAGTCGTAGAAGAAAACGCCCTTGAATCCTGCAGAGTTCACGAGAGGAAAGATAAGCTCGAGGTTATTAACGATCTGCTTACTTCCTCCGTACTCTTGGCCATTGATATCAACGGGACCAAGTGTTCGGTTTCGGTATCCACGAACGGAATTAATGCCTCCTGGGAAGAAGCGACGGTAGAGCGGGAACGGATTATCGTTGAAGCTCTCTCCGTACCCGAAGTTAGTTCTATCCGCCACCACGATCTCTCCCCACGATCCCTCTGCGAGCGGCATGTACCATGAATTTCTAAACTCAACGAGGTAGAAATCCTGATCAGCTCCGAGGCCCGCGATCTCCGTTTGAAGAACTTGCTTCGACCCCTTCGTCGGATTCATCGGATTGTTAATCGTATTTCGCACGATACTCGGAGTCATTGATGAGGCAGACGACTTACCGTAGGAGTCCTTTACAAGTTGAGCGGCCTCCGGATCAACGTCGTAGATATCAACCCTGAGCAGCTCGTACTTAAGGTTAAAATGGATATCTTCAAGAAGCTCGCCGAAGATCTGCTCTCCAGGATACCCTAACGTAAAGGCGCCTCCTGCCAACTCACGCCGGAAATCATCAAAAACTCTAGTAGTGCGGAGCGCATCCACACCAGCGGAAAGGTAGGTGTCGTTAACCCGCGGGTCGTCTATCGAGAGCACCTGGTTACTAATCTGAGAACCGAAATCGAGATTGAGGTTTGCGCGCCGACCCGTTCCAAAGAGGTTATTCTCAGAGATCTTCGTGTTAAAGATCGCCCCGTTATTGGTCGAATATCCCGCGCCCGCGCTAAAGCTACCGGTCGTAGCCTCCTTCACGTTTACATCGAGATCTACCTTTGAGGGGTCACTCGTAGGTTGATTCGTAATACCAACCTCATCGAAGTAGCCAAGACGCTGCAACAGCGTCTGGCTTCGCTTAATCTTGGTACCTGAGTAAAGCTGCTGCTCCTCTATCTTCAATTCACGGCGAATGACGTTGTCGTAGGTCTTCTCGTTGCCCGTGACGTTAATCCTGTTGATGCTAACGACAGCGCCCTTGGTGGTCGTAAAATCCAGATCGACGGTTGAGTCCTGCTTATTCACCGAAGTATTCGGCACCACGTTGGCGAAGGCATAACCTTCATCCGAAAACTTATCGGTAATCGTGAAGATGTCGTTTCGCACCTCGGTCGCGCTGAACACCTCACCCGATTCACTCTTTATGCCCTCAAGCGTGTACTCGGGAGAACCCTTTGCGAGATCTCCGGAGGCTGAAATCTTACCGATCTTGTATTGCTGCCCCTCTGTCACGTCGAACGTTACATAGAGTCCCCCTTCTCGCTTCTCAATATCCGCGTTTCCAACCGTTCCCTCGAGGTACCCGTGGTCCATCAGGTACTGCCGAAGCACCTGCTTATCAGCCTCAGTCATCTCCTCGTTGACCCGCCCAGTGCCGAGAAGCCAGGAGATCCACCAGTTGTACTCCTTCGTAGAGATCTTCGAGAGCATGTCATCTTCATCAAGATCCTTGGCGCCCTTAATCGTCACCTCTCGGACCCGATACCGGGTTCCCTCTTTTGCGACAAAGGTGAGGTCAACCTCATTCTCGCCAACTGGAGCCGTCGTGTACTCAAGCTTCGCGTCGTAGTAACCCTGAGCTTGGTAGTACACCTCAGCTTTACGGATCATCGATTGAATCTTCGCCTTATCAACAAAACGACGTGAGTCAAATTTGAGGATCTCGGCGAGATCGCTCTCCGATACGTCATCGTTTCCTTTGATAAGGACCTTTCGTACGACGGGCTTCTCCACGAGCGCGTACTTGAGTTTCCGCTCACCAGATGGGGTCGTAACCACGCTCACGGTCACCTCATCGAAGAACCCGGTGTTATAGAGCGTCTTAACGTCTTCGTTAATCTCCGAGGCGGTCACCCGTCCGAACTGACCTTTAAGCTGAACGCGAATGGCGTTCGTATCGATGCGACGGTTACCCTCAATAATTACACCACCAACGGAGTACACGTCGCTCATTTGAGCATGCGCTGCTCGCACCAGCGAAGCCATCACCACAGCGACGACCACAAAACTCACGGTCGCCACTCTGCGTGTCAGTTCTGACATCTTCATACGAAATCTTAACTCCTAGGCGTTTGCGCCCCGTCCATCCCTTTGGACAACGAGGGCACCTCCGGGGTGCATCTCAACGACCATATCGAGACTGCGAGCCAATTCATGATTGTGCGTTACTATTATTAAGGTACTCCCCTGCTCTCGGTTGATCTCAAGAAGGAGGCGTTGAATATCAGAGGCGGTGGCAACATCGAGGTTGCCGGTGGGCTCATCCGCGAGGACTACCGCGGGTCGAGCGACCAGCGCGCGAGCGATGGCGACTCGTTGTTGCTCACCACCGGACAACTGGGATGGCAGGTGCTCCTTGCGCGAAGCGAGTCCCACCTTATCGAGGAGGGCACCGGATCGCTCCTGAGCCTCTCCTTCAGACATACCGGACATTATTAAAGGCAACGCGACGTTCTCAAGAGCTGTAAATTCTGGGAGAAGGTGATGGAACTGAAAGATAAAGCCAATATTCCTTGCCCGAAATGCCGCGCGTTCGTCGGAACGAAGAGAGCTGATGTTTGTATCACCATATCGTACGCACCCAGACGAGGGACTATCGAGCGCTCCGAGAAGGTGCATGAGGGTTGATTTTCCGGTGCCAGAACGACCGATGATCGCAACAGAGCCCCGATCAGGAAAGGAGAACGAGAGGTTATCAATCACCGTCAATTCACGGTCGGCATCCCGGTACCGCTTGGTGAGCTTCTCAACTTCGATTCGCATCCACTACCTCACATGCCTAATCATAGCGAAGGACCTCACTCGGCTCTAAGCTTGCGGCCCTTCGCGCTGGATAGATCGTCGCTACAAAGCAGATCGAGAACGCCGCGATGCCGACCAACGCAAAGTTGACCGGATCGATAGTTACCGGGAGGGTCGACATCTGGAAGATGCGCTCATCGATCGGAAACCCATAGGTCTTGAGGGCCCAACAGCCGAGAAACCCAAGCGCAAGACCGATGATGGTTCCAAGCCCCCCGATAACTGCGCCCTGTATACGAAAGATTCGCCCGATACTCGGCGTTGACGCCCCGAGGGTCTTCATGACGGCGATGTCTTTACGCTTCTCCAGAACGATCATGATAAGCGTCGTTACGATAGAGAAGCTCGCCATCACAATGATGAGAAGCAACACGATGAAGTACACCCGCTTCTCTAGTTGAATGGCATCCCAGAGCGGCTTGTTGGTCAAAGTCCAATCGCGAACGGTGAGTC
>JAIXQT010000009.1 GCA_027485595.1 Pseudomonadota bacterium
CTAGAAGCCATCTCAAAAATCCCCTGGGCTGCGGCTCGCTGCGCTACGAGATCGCGTCGTCTTCGGGAGAAAACGTGCTCGCTGTATCGCAGCGGATACACCTGCGCGCGTTTTCTCCCCGCATTCTCGCGCTCTCCTAGCTCGCAGAGCCTCGCCTGCATGGTATTTTTGAGATGGCTTCTAGAGAAAAAGCTGATCATACAAATAGTCATACTTTCTTTAGGGAGTTACCGTCCCTGGCGCGGCTATTATTCCGCCCAGACAGTCGCGGTTTCCTTGAGGAAGGAATCGATGTGTTTTACACCTGTGTTGGGCAGGTTCTCCTCTATGATCACGAGCCCTCCATCCTCGTATCGTTTTATGGAGACAAGATGCTCCGCTTTGCTCTGCTCAAAGGCGGTGAGGCAGTGAATCTCAAGGTAGAGGTCCTCTCGCTGGTCGCGAGCGTCTGGCAATCCCACACTTACCACGAGGTCATCAATGGTTTCGTCGTCGAGGAGACCATCCTCATCAACCAAAATATCGTCGTTGATTGCGCCGAGCACGATTGGCAACAGGATAGACCCTTGAGGATTCTCGCTGGTTAGTTGGCTTATCGCGTCGATGAATGGCTCAGGCTGAATCGCGATCCCGAAGAAGGTGGTCGTTACCTCGTGAGAGCCTTGTTCAGACGGCTCCAGTTTACACTTGATGAACAAAAAGTCGCACGACGTCTTGAATTGGTCCTTGAGGTATTTAGGAGGTACGCCAACTATGAACTCATGGCGGGCCGGGTTACTGAAAAGACATATCGAGATGGGCGTCGTGCTACTGAAGTTGAGCGGAAAGATCTGATCTAGCCGGTCCAGCGCAAGACGAACAATAACTTCAGGAAGTGGATCGACCTCTCGATGTGGAATGAATGCGCGAGAGAACCCCTCATTCTCGAAGAAGAGCTCGATCTGCGAGCTAGGAGAGAAATCGACCTCGTCGAAATTCCAGCCTTGATCAAGATCCTTGTCACGATGACGCTCCTGCGCTGGAATCTTGGATGCACTGGGTGAAGTGCGTTCAGCATCGTCGTTCTTTTCGGATTCAGCAACTAATTCAAGTTCCATGAGGCTGGCGAGAGCTCTTTCAAGCTGCTCAAGCGTAGGCGGGAAATAGACGTAGTGGTACATTTCCGGCATCCCGTCTGGGCCGATGCCGAATTTACCCCAAAACGCTCCCATGGACACATTCTCCGCAAGACCGGCATCGCGGGCATTTTCCTCATCGATTTGAGTTCCAGCATGGCGAGAGCAGAGGACAAAGGCGGTGACGTTACCCCGTTCGGGGCCTTCTGGAATAATTTTTGAACGAATAACCTCGAATTCGGTGGGCGGAGCCTCATCCCACATCGGGATCTCTTTCATACAATGCTCCATCCACGGAGTGGAGTCGCCGTAGGCGATCGTCGCAAGTTGGAGCTCCAAGATCGGCGGCGCTAAGTACACCTCCGCGCTCTCCACATCGTAGATACTAGCGTCGTATGAGATACCCACGAGGAGACCTATCAGGTCATTTCGCGAGACGGCGCATGGATGTAAAAAGTCCAGGCCCGTCTCCCCGAAAGAAGGCGCAATATATTGCTGGTTTTTAGCGTCGTATACCCCGACGAACAGGAGATATCCGCCATCCGACAACGCTGCGCCTGCGAGCAGCTTCGGCTCGAGGTGCAGGAAGCGCTTGTCCATATGCCAGACAGCGCCCACATCAGAGTTCTCGGATGGATCGGCTTGCTTCCATCCCTCCTCGTGGTCGTCGTCGAAGGAGCCTTCTTGATAGGAGTCTCGGTACTTGCTTTCATCAGAGGGAGTCTTTGGCGATGGCACCTCGTTGTCCCATAGCAGCGACGGAAAAACCTCATCCCTCAAGATCTTCCCGAGTCGATCCAATCCTCGTCGAGACAACAAGGCTCCAGCGCTACCATCCGGGCCCCGCTCCTCACGGGTGGGGATTACATCAAGTAGAAATTGTTCAGCTCTTTTTGAAAGAATGGCTGTGTGACGACTGTCGAGAACGTTCTTAGGGATAGGTGGAAGTTCGCCGTTCGAGAGGTTCGAAGCGGGAGGCTGTGAGTTGCTATGTCGTGGGCTCTCGCCCCCCTGATCGGGTTCCAATGCCATCTTGCGGGTGTATGAAAGTATCGTTCTAAAAGCAAGTGGGAGAGCCCGGCTCGCTCAGCAGATTCGAATAGTTTGAAACGGTTGCGATCAGGTCGAGTCACCGGCTTTATGAGGGCCGTAACCCCACAGACTTTTGCTCCCGATTAGACGTTTCCCATCTCCTCTTCTTGGTAACGCCACGCTCTCAGTGTGCTTTCAAAGTATCGCGCCACAGGTAGCCACTTCAGTGAGCAACGAGTTGCCGAGCGTTGCGAGCACTCCCAAACCGGAAACTTTGAGGCACACTGAAAGCAACCGGTAAACTGCTTGCAGGAGCTCTGCCCTTGAGCAAAAACCAGGTGAGTAGCTGCCCCAACGAGCACAAGGCTAAGTTAAACCAGCATACAGGCCCCAGTCCCTGCCGGACGCTCGTACCGTGAGCTCTCTCAGGGGAGTAGAGAGAAAATCTACCTGGGAGAAGGCGTTAGACTGGCTCATCCCGAACGAGGATAGCTCCGGCTTTAACGCCTTTAATCCACGAACACCGCACGACCTGATGCGCGGAGCATCGCGTCAACGGATTACCAGTGATATCAGAGAAGCTTTCAAGCTCCGCCGGAAGTTCACTCCCATCGTGCGCGACGAACTTGTACGACGCGCCATCCGTATCGAATTCGCGAAGCGTAAAGAGTCCAAGAAGCTCACCACGCTCAACCGATACAACTTCTGCGACGCACTTTGCGTCCCGCAACAACCGGGTCTGGGGCTTCATCCGAGCGAACTGCTTATCCGTCTTGTTCCGCTTAAAGAACGGAGCTGATGTCGGTCTCGTCCACACGGTATCCAATCCAGGGTCGTTGGATACCGTCATGGCACAGACCGTATCGATTCCTTGAGCGGCGTGCCCGTCGACCTGCGGGTCGCGCAGGTCTATTCGGATAGTGTGCATCCCCGCAGCATCGAGTCGGGCTAACGAATCCAAGATAAAGTGGTCCTTGTTCAGGTACATGAAGGTACCGTGCTCATTCTCGATCGTGGGGAACGGTCGAGAGGCGGACTCCTCGGACGATGAATCAGCGTAGATCCAATGCGAGTCGTTAGCGTCCTCATCGTTTCCGAAGTTGGCTTGCAAGAGATGACGCTTTGAGTAGAAGAGCAATATCTTGCCCGCGCCCAATACCTCACACTCCGTATCGAGCTGCTGACAGCACGCGATCAATTTATCCTCTGGAAGCTGCGTTGAGAGCACGAGACGCTGTGGACGCAACTCAGCAACCCACCGCAGAAGAGCTGGCATATTGTGATTTGAGTTCTCTACCACAAGCTGAAGTGGCGTACCCGGAGCGTTCTCCCGCACCCAGACAGCCGCTCCAGGATCCTGAGTCCGAATTGCGGTGAAAAGCTCGAGGTTCATTCCGGCAACGAGCTTGCTCCGAGTAGCGAACTCGGTCTCCGTCATGAGGATATCCCACACGAGCGTTGGCTTAAGACCGTGTTGCGCCGCCTCTTTGGCGAGAGACTCGGCCTCCTCAAGCGAGAGACGCCCCTCACGAGAGAGCTGCGTTGGTTCAATCAACACCTCCTCAAGGTTTGGAGCCGCGGCGCAGGCGAGAATATCCTCTTTCGATGTTACGAACGTTGTAAACTTCATACTCGAGCAGCCCTCACAATGTTGAGCGCCTCCACTTGCGCGAGTTGTTCGTCGAGGGGAATACAGACGACACAATCCTGACGAGGCGATGCGAGACGGTTACCGGTCAGATCATATACCTGCGTGGCTTGTACAGGGATTGGCTCCCCACGGAACGGTACGATCTCAATTCGCTGATCCTGAGTCATCGGGGCATAGAGGCGAACGGCCGCGAAGCGGTCGCTCTTCTCAAGCACCACACCGGTGAATTGATGCGTACCGGAGCGAATCGTGCCCTGTCGATCTTGGAACACCGAGAGCATCCCGGCCGGTTTAGAGAACGACGCGCCGAAATAGTCGCGATGCGGAATGCTGTTTACCTCAGCTTGAAGCTCTGGCAACGCCGCCGCGTAATCCTCACCAGCTGTGTAGATATCGATAGCCTTACGATACGCTCGACAGAGCGACGCTACGTAGAAGAGAGACTTCATACGCCCCTCAATCTTGAGGGAATCGATACCCGCGTCGCAGAACTCAGGAATATGCTCAAGTCCACTCATGTCCTTCGACGACATGAAGAAAGACTCCGAAGAGCACCCTTTATCCGGACTTGCCTGCTGGTATTGGAACCGACACGACTGAATACACCCACCGCGATTTGAGTCACGACCCGCGGTGTAGTTTGAGATAACGCAGTTGCCCGAATACGCCATGCACATCGCGCCGTGCGTAAACATCTCCATCTCAAGACCACACTTCGCTTTAATCTCCAGAGCCTCTCGGATGCTGACCTCTCGGCCTAACACGATTCGCTCAACTCCCTGGCTCTTCCAAAAAGAGGCGGAGGCTGAGTTCAAACACGAAGCCTGTGTTGAGAGATGTACGTTGAGTTTAGAGCTCTTTTGGATGACGTCGATGACACCTAGGTCGGAGACGATTACCCCTGTAACCCCTTGCGCATCGAGAAATTGGCAGAACTCTCCGAGCCCTTCCAGGTCCTCATCGTGGAGGAACGCGTTCAAGGTGATGTAGGTCTTCACACCGCGACGCTTCGCGAACGCGACACCTTCCGCGATCTCATCGAGGGTAAAGTTATCCGCTCGAGCCCGGAGGCTGTACTTCTGGCCGCTAAAGAATACGGCATCGGCCCCGTAGAGCACGGCTACTTTGAGTTTTTCGAGGCTACCCGCTGGTGCCAAGAGTTCAGGCTTCATCATGAGTCGTATCCTATACTAATCGCGGATCTAAGGCGACTTGAGGGTGGCACTGCCCCTGTCACCGTTTAGCCATCCCCCTCCTGATGCAAGTAAGTCACCCATCGGACGGATGTTTTCAGCCACTTACGGGACCATCGGACCGGCAGACAGCTCTATCCTTGAGTAACAATGCAGCGTAGTTACACTGGGCGGATGCAACCAGACCAATCCCCTCGTCCTGGTAGCGCTGCTTGCTGTGCTACCAACCACACCTCCCAATCGACACCGAGTATCGACGTCCAATCGCAGGACCTCGCCGATGCGAAGTTGCCCACACACCACTCCGCTTTGCTCGACCCGCTGTCGGTGCTCCAGCAAACAGCTGCACGACTCGACTGCTGCCCGTTTAGAGTTGAGCTGATGAATCGAATTGACGAGGCGTTACATCCCCAATCTCCGACCCTTGAAGCACACGTCAGTTGCGCAGCCAAACGCTTGGACGCGATGAACGCTCTTGAACGGGTCGAACTATTCCAAAAAATCTTTAATCCCGCGCTCTGGGAGCGACCAGGCTGGGCGCTTGCGAGCGCGCCATTTATCCACGTTACTAGTGCAACGGTTCCCGACGAGATCAAAGAGCATGCGACCAGACTGATTCGTGCGGTGCTTGACCGAGCCACGCTCCCTGGAGCCAACTCCTATGAGGCTATTCAAGCGCTGGGCCGAAGGGTTCCCAATTACAAAATGGCAGAGACGCGAACTGCCGCAATCAAAGGCATAGCCGCCACGACATTGTGCGCGTTGATGGGGCCTCCGATACTTCCGGTGATTGTCGGGGTATCAGCGATGCTCTACGTGAGGCATCTCGCTCGCCGACCTAACCCGCACGGCGCGTTCGCTGCGGGATGCCTCCTAGAGGCACTAGACGCGAATCAAGTGCTGCACAACGGCGACACCATTCCGACCTTAATGTCGACCATGCACTACTACTTTA
>JAIXQT010000102.1 GCA_027485595.1 Pseudomonadota bacterium
ACTACCCGGCAATCACCGCCGTTACGGGCGCACCACCCCAGGTGGCCATCCTGCCCGCCCTGCTTTCTTGGATCAGTCTCGGGTCCTTGGTCGCTTTGTTACGTGATTACTGCCCCGACATACAGAGCATCGCCACCACGATTGGCTTTCTTGTTTACGGAATCTTCGCCTTCACGACCAAGGCCCTCTTCCCCGCGTACCACTGGACAGCTGTCGTGGCCGACCTGATATGGGGCTCCCTGCTGACGACGCTGCTCTTCCGCATCGACTTGATGTAGAGCTAATAGCACATACGCCAGGGCACGCGGTACTTGTGGTTGTCCCACGGCGGTAGCATGATGCTGTAACTCGCCTCACGATCACCCGCTTCCCAGTCATAACTGAGTATGTAGGCCGCCGCCGGCAGTGGTAGCGTTACCATGCTGTAGAAATAGTCTGGAAAGTGATACGGCCGGATACGAAACACTTGTTGTCCAGTAGTCACTAGCCGACCAGGACGGACACGGAGGGCTAGGCGTTCATCAATGCCGGTGTAGGACGCAATCCTTTCACGCACCTCGGGTGGTAGATAAGGCAGCGGCATGTACTAGTCATGGACAAGGGCTACAAAACAAATCAATAAATCACCTCTGCAGGCGTGACAACCACAGACGGAAAAACTGCATCAAGTACCAATTGCACCCGTAGGTGCTGCGCGAATACATATGGAAATGGTACCTGCAACAAGGGTAGTCCATCAAAATCTCAGTGAACGGCACCACCCGACCATCCCCGTTCAAGAAGCGCACGACCACAGGACCACACCTGCTACCATGGAGTATGTCGCGAATCGTTACGAGACACCGCGTCAAGGGTGGCATCACCGTGTGCAGCCAGTGGTCATAGCTGGGCAGATCCTTGCCCAAGGCAATCGAAATCTTGACCGGAATCTCGTAGCTTACCAAGCGCTGCCATACCCGCAACGTTTGAGGATCCCTTACCGAGAAGTGCTGCCGGGCCGATAAGCGCAATCGGATATGCAGGCATGTTCCAGGCCAGGGTTTAGGGTCTTCACCACGCAGGGCCCGTAACTCTTTGCACAAGAGACCCGGTTCAACCAGCGAATATGCGCAGATGTTGACGATCACTTCAAAGGGCAACATCATTATGAGTATCACGATACATCACGGCGATATGTACTGAGCTTTGGTAACCCATGACCCACTCTCACGAGCCTGCAACAGGAACCGCGACCCGGGAGGAGTAGCCTGCACACAGACACGCCACGACGAATCATAGTTGCCACCGAACTGGATGGCGTCGAGGAGCTCGCCGTCACTCAAACTACCCACATTGCGGTTGTCTACCATGATGGCCGACAGCAAATCACCCGTCGCCTGGGTCGTACCTCCAGTAAAGGTCTGCTGGGCCGTAAACGTGTTGGTGGTCCCTGTCACGGAGGAGTTCACTTCTCCACTAGCTAAACTCCCAAGTTCGCCGACATACCTGTAGAAGCTGATCAGGATTGGACTCGCCTCGCTCACACCAGTGATGTTGCCGATCTGATAAAATGACACGACACCAGCTCGAGGATCCACTAGCCACCCACCTCCCGTTGACCCAAAAGGCAGTGCAGTCCCCGTGCTCTTGTAGACCGTCACGTTATAGGAACCGTCACTTGAGTAGTTGAAGGGTATCGAATTTTGTATTACACGTCCGTAGGCATAAGAAGTGCCATAGTTCGTGGCCGTTGTCCCATCGGCATACCCTCCAGGGTGGGATACGGTGGCGTCCTGGGCTTGAAAGGCGGTGCCAGTAGTACCGGCGATAGCCTCGAGCGGAATCTTACAGTAGAACCGTATGAGACCGTCATTGCTCGTCTTACCTGCGTAGCTGCCCTTGAGTTTGTTGCCATTGTCATCAAGGGATGAGTCACTCAGACCAATCAGTTCACTAGGCGCGGTGGACGGGATCGATGAGGAGAGTATGTCCTCTTGGAAGATCATCGGCCGTGCAGGGAGGGCAGGCTCCTGGAAGAACTCGAGTGAGGAGGAGGTCGACGGCTTATTCAAGGCTCTCTTGAAGAGGAGATTGACCTTTTCCTCAGTTGTGAAGAGGTCGGACATGATCAGGACTCTCTTGTTACCTTTAAGGTCTTAAAATAATGCATGTCACAGGGGGTTCGACGCACCCCTCCATTCAGCTCAAACAAGTTCGGTCCTTCGCAATCCTAACTACCTCTTCCACGACATCGTACTCGGTCTTGTACCCTAAAAAATCTACTTGCAATAGAGTAGCTGGTAGAGGCGCGACAAACGCTTGCAGAAGCCACGTCCGCAAGTCAGGCAAGAGGTGCTTGATCGGTTTGAAGCGCAGTAAGAAGAGAGCTCGACCTTGACCTTGCTCGTGCAGCTCCAACACTCGGATACACTCACAATCCCTCGTGTAGAAGCGGTGCGCGTGCTCGTCCACCTCCACAATCACAAGGCGGTCTTGTAGCAGATACACAAAATCACCTCGCCGGCGGTTAGGAGCACAAGGCAGAGCTTCATCGCGATAGCTGTAGTGGGCCGTGTCCTCGTAGCTTTGGAGGTAGGCTTCCACGAGGTGCTCGTACTGCTTGACGCGCTGAGTGCCCTTGCGACACGTCCAGCAGAAAAAACCTGGCTGCTTGACAGACCACTGCTGGCAGCTGGCACACCTTGTCCCGCCTCCGTGTTCAACACAAAAATCCGTTGCTCCTTGAGCTGACTTGGTGCAGTTTGTGTAAATACAGCGTCTGCCACCTCCGTGTCGCTTGCAAAAGTCCGTTGCTCCTTCAGCCGACTTGGTGCAATTTGCGTAAGTGCAGCGCCTACCGCCTCCGTGTCCTTTGCAAAAGTCCGTTGCTCCTTGAGCCGACTTTGTACACCCTTCGACTTTGCAGCGTCTGCCACCTCCGTGTCGCTTGCAAAAGTCGGTTGCTGATGGAGCCGACTTGGTGCAGTTTGGGGCAATACAGCGTCTGCCGCCTCCGTGAGCCTTACAAAAGCCCGTTGCTCCTGCAGCCGCCTTGGTGCAGTTTGTGTAGATACACCTTCTGCCGCCTCCGTGAGCCTTACAAAAGCCCGATGAGTCTCGAGCCGACTTGGTGCAGTTTGTGTGGATACAGCGTTTGCCGCCTCCGTGAGCCTTACAAAAATCCGTTGTTTCTGCAGCCGCCTTGATACAGCCTTCGGTAGAGCAGCGTCTGCCGCCTCCGTGCGCCTTACA
>JAIXQT010000061.1 GCA_027485595.1 Pseudomonadota bacterium
GAATACAGGGTCTCCGACCGTGTACTTTGTGACAAATCCTCGCACTAATTCTTGTGCCCGAGTTCCAGACGCGGGACGATGCTACGGCAGTGTTAAGGGCGAGTGCACTATGCTCATCAAGTAACCCGGCACCCAACAGGAACATGCCAGAGAAAAGGCTGGGCGAGCGCAATCTCCCAGCCTTTTTTCTTGCCCGAAGAGCTTATCGACACACCGAAGAGATGAATCGTCGAGTGGCACGTAGGGGCGAATTACGAGCGCCCCATCGCGATATCTTTACAGCGGAAAGGATCTCCCCTTTGAGGTCACCCCACGAACGCATGACCTCCTGATGGGAACGCTGGAGGGCAATCTGAGTACCAAAACTACCCACCAGATCCTCATCACTCTTTGGCGGAAGCGGGTCTGTACCAAAAAGTACGGGGACACCCCTTTTCCGCGCGTATCGCAGCAAAGACGATGGCGGGCCGAATTGAGACCGAATTGAGATATCGCCGACAAAAAGACCCCGAGCCGGGCAGGTATTGAGAATCGTCCGGACCACTTTACCTCGGCTACCCAACCACTTTCCAGGTGACCACGGGAGGCACGCTAATCCACCCAGCTCAACGATCCGAGAGATACACTCGGCCGCGGGAGCCCCGTCTGGGAAAGCGCGCTCAACCCCCAACCCGAGGACCTCAATCCGCTCACTCGTCACGTACTGAACACCTTGAACTACGAGGAGAGACCCGTTCCCGAGGCGTACCATTCCCGCCCGACCATCCCACAGATCATGCCACTCAGCAAAGGCGGGAACCTCCCTTCGTAGACGTTCGAGAGAGCATTGGCCATGACGGTCCATGACAAATACCACCGGAGCCCCACCGTCATCTCCACCTAGATTCCGAAACGCCGCGAGACACCACTCCTTCACAGAGTAGTCGTCATAGAGGTGGGCGTGAGTGTCAATTCTCAAGCAGGGCGGTGAAAAATGGCTCCGTCGTGAGCATTTTGAGGGTTTCGACGAAACGAGGCGGAGACGACGAAAAAACCGGGGGCGTATCCACTGAGATACGTTGAGGATTTTTTCTTTGGCTCCAACGAAGTTGCAGTCAAACCATCGAAAGGCGCAACAGGAAATCATTTTTCACCACCCTGCAAGAGGTCGCTCATAGTTCATTAGGACATGGTATCTATCAGCGCGAACGCCTCATCTCGGATTCCGGGATGCATAATCATAAGAGGATTGTTTGATTCAATCCGCCACTCGTTGAGGGGAACTCTGCGGCCCAAGGGATCGAGCCATACCTCAAGTCCCGCCTCCGCGGCGAGCAGCACGGCGGAAAAATCCCACGGTTTCGCCGAAAACTGCACACTCATCTGCTCAAATCCTTGCGCAAGTCGCGCGCAGTCATTCGCAAAACCACCGAAGCGATACATATTTTCGATCGCGTTGTGGTTTTTGAGGTGTTGCATCACCCGAGTCTCTCCGAGATGCCCAACAAAGAAGAGCACCCCTGCCCGCACAAGGGCGGTACAAGATGGGGGAGAGAGACGCTCTCGAACGCCAACGCGACCAGCCGAGAAATCAGGGGTGGAGATGTACGTACCGTGGCCCTTCACCGCCGTAAGCAGACGCCCGTGCGGGACGCTGAAGAATGAAGCTACGGTAAGCTCTCCCTCGTGAACGTATCCAACGAGGGGCCCGTATCCAACATGACCTCCCCGCTGACCGAAGAAACGTTTGCACGAGGTCGTTCCATCAAGGGGATCGACGAGAAAATAGCTTGCGGCGGAATCGATAATTCCATGAGAGCTTTCATCCTCTTCAGCGACAACGGGATGCCCCGCTGGCAGGTTTGAGAGAACCCGGCGTTGGCTTTCAACGTCTACGTTCATGACCAGCGTATGATCAGACTTAACGCTAACCTCGAGAGCGACGCCGCTTCGGCTAGCCTCGTCAAGATAACGGCCGGCGTCTAAAACAGCGGCTTCAACGGTCTGAACTATTGAACCATACGAATGAGAAAGAAGAGGATCGTTGTGCATATCCCTATTCTACCCATCTGGCGGGAAAAGTCTCCTAGGCCCTCGTCTAGAAAGGAGGTTACCCACTAACGGAGCTTGGTCGTGACGGACACGAGCGAGTTGGTACAAGGTCATCTCCTTTCCCGAATTGTGGCAGTTTTGTTGTGTCTCCCTCAGATCTGACGAAAAATCCTCCACGTATCTCACAGGATACACCTCCGCAGCTCTCTCTTCGGTGCCTTCGGGGGGGGGGCTGGCGAAACCTTAATACCTTTATCGTTCAAACACTCGCTCTACCACCTTACCATCAATACCGGCGGGTGGTTCGATTCCGAGCATACGCATCACGGTGGGCAACTGATCTACGTGACGAATCGGTTTTTGCCCCAAGAACACATTTTTCTTAATACCTGGACCACTCACCAAAAAGGGCGTTAAAAGCCCCTCGCTATGCTCAGGAATGAGTGCTTGCTTGTATCCTGTGATGAGCGGGGTGACGAAGACCTCTCCGTCGGCTGTCATCTCTTCGCTCCAACCAAAACCAGGCTTGTTGGCGATCACAAGGTCGCCGACGCGATCGGGGGGTAGCTTAAATACCCGCTCGGCATCCTCCCAGTTCACTATCTTATCCAGTGGGCGCGTACCGTCCTTGTCAGCCATCTCTCGAATTATCTGAGACACTTCATCACGAAGCTTCTGGTATTCAGGGCCGCTCTGACGGACGTACGGCCCAGCGAGGCCGCGTGGGTTGATATAGATGTGGCACATCTGTAGGAATACCGCTCGAGTATGCGCCCAGTCTATCTCAGCGGCACCTGTTGTCGGGTTGACGGTAAATCGGAGGAGTCCCTTCTCAGCCAACACATTGTTAACTCTGACGCTCCTGTCGAGAGGAATATTTCCGTGATCAGAGCTGAGGATAATATAGGTGCTCTCATCGGCTACTTTCATAACCTCACCCAACACGGCGTCGATGTGTTGATACATACCAAGCAGCTCTTTCCACGCTTCCGCTCTCTCCGTAGCGCTCCATCCACTATACCTGCGTGATGTTGGATCAACCTTTGAGAGCCACCACCGCGAGGTCAACATCTGGTTGGGGTTATAGACGTCATGAATTACCACACTTGGCTTGAACGATGTGACGATGGGATTAACCACTGAGGTGTGCCACCTGAAACTCTCATCCTGCTCCTTCAGATAAGCATCCTTGTCCTCATTGTAATGAATGAGCTGCGGCGGGAAATTATCCGCGAAATCAACCATCGGACCTGTTCGCCGCTCCAGTGTCGCGGCCACGGAGGGAGGCGCCGTAACAAATGAGTTAAGAACATCGTAGAGGACCCTCACTCTAAAGAAGCCTTGATCGCCGCTCTTGATCAGTTGAACTTTGAAGTGCGACGAAACCTTAGCTGGGGTCGCCCCGTCAGCCGCAAAGGCAAGCGTTATCGGTGCCCAGTCGCTGGTTTCTCCAAGACCAACCGTCGCCACAATCGACCGCTTGTCGAGCGAAACTATTAACCGGTCGAAGCGTTCGTGAGAGTCCACCGTAGAGTCACACAAAACCCCGTATACCGTCGCTCCCCACGACTCCATCTGGATACCTCGGGCACGTTGGCATCCCTCTAGGTTTATCGACCAGTCGTCGAGTGGCTCGTCGCGGATGTACTTTGTGAGGCTAGAACCGAAGAAGAAGAGTTTATTGGAGATACCTTGTTTCTTCCTCTGCGCGGAGTCACCCTCGGACTCAAAATTGACAGCCGCATAATCTGGTCCCCAATTTCCCCAGCGCCCCCGAACCACTACCCCGTTTTGAATCTCGGGAGGGGTAGAACCAGGAACAGACACAATAGCGACCCGCTCACCGTGCTCTTCGAGGAGGGTCCACGCCGCTTTCGTGCGTCGGGCGGTTGACCTGAAGCCACCCACAGCAACCTTGTCGAGAGGTTTTCCTTCGACGTGCATCGGACCATCAGCTATGCCGTGCTTCAGAGGATATGACCCCGTCAATAAGGTGGCGAAGTTTACCGGCGTGTGCGACGGAAATACAGGTCGGGAGTATCCGTATGCCCCACTATCCATGAGTTTCTTAATGTTGGGGAGCTTACCCTCATTCGCCCATGTGTACATGGTAAAAAGATTAGGATCAGCGCGAAGGCCATCGGGGATGAACCAGTAGGCTTTCAGCGGCCGGTCGGGGTAGACCACCTCAGGCGCCGTCGGAGAGTTTGACGAGGCGCAGCCGAGCAGCGATACAGCCAGAAAAAAACAGAGGAAACTACAGCGTTGCAGCATAAGAGCACCATCACCCGACACACGGAGAAGTTTGTCAGTACAACTCACTAAACGTTCGCAGAGCTCACAGAAATCCAGAGAGATACACGAGGAGATCCTGCTCGACCTGCGAATCACTTTGGAACAACCCTACGTTCCGGTACGCCACGTTCAGATTGAGCGAGCTGGCGAGAGGGATGGCGCGAATACCGACCGTTCCACCGAAGAGGTCCGCGCTCGCATTCTTCACATCCTGGGTCCAGTTGTAGGCTGGACCGACAAAGATTCCGTTCAGAATCGCGCTCCCGCTACACTCGGCTAGTTGCACGGGAAACGCTAAGACGTCGGCGAAAAGAACCTTCGTATCGTTAGGGAGTGAGAAGCCACGCGCTCGCATGACCACCCCGTCTCCCACATCTTGCAGGTACTGGAGGCGATTGTAATTAGTGAAGAGGTACGGATCTAAGAACGTAGAACCCCTAAGGATCGGATTCTGGTAGCTCACGCTGTCCACTCCTAGAATTCTTGATTCCCTCGCCGCGTTTGAAAAGAATGGGTGGCTCGAGCGTAAAGCCCAGTTAAACATAAAACCGTTAGCTCCGGGCCTTCCGATATCGTTGTCCAAAACCAGGATCTCGCCTGCCATCCCCTTTGGAACCGCGTATCCCGCGCCGAAGCGCCACTGCTCTTTGTTGTAGTTACCGCCGATACTCCCGTAGCTATCCGAAATAAGTAGTGAGCCCTCGCCTGACGGCACCCCCTCCCAATCAACATATCCAGCGCGAGACAAGAGTGTGAGCGGTGATCCCTTTGTGCCGCTATCCCCGAGAGAAAGGTTGTGCCAGAGGGTGTAGAAATTTGAATCCGCAACCCCTTCTATCCTGCTACGTGTGTATCCACCGGCCACCGAGAGAGGCCCGAAGACCCTCACTTTTCCCTGATAGTCATCCTCGCTACGAAATCCGCTCGATGTGTTGTAGATAATAGTCGCGTCGTTGAGCGTCGGCGCCTTAAGGGTTCCACCCGCATACGAAAGATCAAAGGTCTCGTTTGAGGCGTCAACCAATCCGATTCCTCCGCTCCCCATGAGGACCGGCGCCCCACCACTGTTACTCACTCTGCCATTAAACAGGTTCGACTCGTACCTGGAGGTGCCGTCCAAATCGTTCCGAAAGATAGCCTCCGCTTTGGTCGGAGGAAGCGGCGATGCCGGTGGCTGTTGTGCAAGGGCCGAGCCTGCCAACGAGAGGGAAGCAACGCATAGTCCGAGTATCAATTTTTTCATATCGCAAGGGGATGCCACTACGTTAGGTATCCAGTGAGGTCGCTGAACTATCAGTCCTGGTACTACAAGGAACTCGGGCTATCAATACCCCTTGTAAACAATAGAGCCACCTGAAAGAGCCCTATCCGGATTGCGTTACCTCTCCCCCCTCTCGTATCATTCCAGCAGGTAATTTATGGACTCACCGCCCTCCCTGCCATCTGGCGCCCGTTTACATATCAACTGCAGTACCGCGTCAGAGGGCTGCGCACTACAACTTCTCGCACTGTTCCTTTACATCCTGTGTGGGGCACTTGCACCGTTTAAAACAGCCGCAGCAGATCCTTCGAAGGGCACGCCCCCTCCCTTTGAGGTTTGTAAAGATTGTAACGTCATCATCGTTTCATCCACTAACACTATCGCTAAGCACCTCACGCCCTACGGATATAGTAGGGACACCACCCCCCGCATAAACGAACTCGCCACCTCCGGCATTACGTTACAGAACGCATTTTCATCATCGAGCTGGACCCTCCCCTCTGGCATCTCAATTTTCTCATCAACATACCCGATGAAACACGGCGTCGTCGTGAGAACCCGTCCAACTCCTCCTCCAGGTGTTGTCCCGCCACCAGATCTCCCCTCGCAACAACCGGAGATCTCCCATCTTCCGATGATAACGGACGCGCTTGAAAGCGCCGGATACCGAACGATGGCGGCCCACGGTGGTTTTGATTATTCGCCGCAGTACGGATTGACCTCGCGATTCGATGAGGCTTTCGAATGTACCTCTGGAATCCAGCCCCTCTTCAACTACGGCTCTCTTGGCTGCTCGGTGCCAAAGGCACTTGAATGGATTGAAAAGAATAAAGATTCAAAGTTCTTCCTCTTCGTACAGGGGTTCGACACCCACTGTCCATTTGCGCTCCCCACGAAGAACGACCGCTTCACTCGAGGCCTCCACAGCGATCTGGATTTCACCAAGTGCTATTGGACCTTCGATACCACTCAACCGATTAAGATGAATGGAGAGGATACCTTTCCGGTGCTCACCTCCTCTCAGAATCAAACCACAACACAGAACACCGCCACCCTTACGAAGCGAGACATCGACTACATGACCGCCCTCTATGATGGCGAGATTAATGAGGTGGACACACTGGTGGGAACACTCCTCGACAAAGTAAAGGCGCTCGCCCTTGATTCAAAAACGATCGTAGTGTTTCTCTCGGAACACGGGGACGTGCTCGGAAAACACGGTAGGTTCATGCGCGGAGGTCCCCTCCACGGCACCTTTTATGACGAGGTTCTCAACATCCCAGTCATTATCCGCAACCCACGCCTCCCTCACGCCCCTCGACACCTCTCGCAGCTCATTGAGAGCATCGACATCGCGCCCACCCTCCTTGAGATGGTGGGGCTACCCTCCCCACCAACTTTTACTGGTCAGTCGTTTGTGCCACTTCTTCGCAATCCAACGCTCCCGGGACGCGCAAGCGTCTTCGCTGCCTCAATGTTCATACCCGAGCCAGGAAATCTCCTCTTTGACAAAGCGAACCTCGTCGGAATGATAAGAACGAGGGAGTGGAAGTATATCGAGGAGTTTCTGTGGCCGATAACCCCCGAGCTCCGTGCATCGTGGAGGTCTAGACTTCCGCCTCCCGCCGAGAAGAGAGCGGAACTTTACGACATTCGCACCGATCCGGGTGAGATCACCGACCTTTCACAACAAACCCCCAAGGTGCGCGAGAACCTCTCGTCAGAACTGGACCTCAATCAGTACATCACCGAAGCTATGAATCGGTGAGTTTCTTTGGCAGTGGCGCGCATACCACACCCAATGCGAAGCCCTCATCCGATTGAGTGAAGTGAGCTACAGGTTTTATCAACTCAAAGCTTCGCACCTCTTTCAACTCCTGACAGAAAACCCAGGCGAGCACACCTCGGTATGGAGCATCCGTGGCAGATTGAATGCCGTAGGTCATCCCGGCTGAAAGGTACGCCACGATGTACTGGATACGAGTCCCACCTTTATCGATGCTCTTAAACTCAGGGATCGCCCCCCTCTCTACCGTGACTCGATTGGAGAGCGCATCGGGATATGGAGCCAGGGCGTCGCTATATAAGGCACGGGTTGAGAGCACCTCATTTTCGATGAGCCGCTCTGCTGCAGCCCTGTCTACGCCGCCGATCACCTTAAGCCGGAGAACGGAATCCCCATCAACGAAGCGATAAAGCTCGGTCATCGCATCGCCCCGTTTGTGTTGCTCGAAGACGAACGGAGCGAAGGGGATCGCGGGATGCCCGTGCTCAGACTCGGCGGCGGCGACAGTA
>JAIXQT010000184.1 GCA_027485595.1 Pseudomonadota bacterium
CACCTGCGCGCGTTTTCTCCCTGCATTCTCGCGCTCTCCTAGCTCGCAGAGCCTCGCCTGCATGGTATTTTTGAGATGGCTTCTACGTTAGTCTCCCCAACTCGTCAGGAGCTCGGTGTGGCAGCACTCACTAATTCACGTCGCAACGCCGCAGGCCACATCACGAGCTCATACGGTTGCCGCTCCGCGAATTGCGTGGCGCCCTCCTGAAGTTCGACCATCCTCTCATCGGCATCATCTGACACCAACGTATCATCGGGAACGTTTCGTTTGATAAGCCACCACGCGGTGTTGATCTCTTGTGAGAGTTCAGGAGCCTGTGCAATTCGGCCGACCGCGTTATCCGCGGCCTCAAGCGCCGCCTTTACGTCACCCTTCGCGAAGAGCGCCATAGCGAGGGCATGGAACGCGGCGGCCTCGCTGGCGGTTGGCTTGTGGGTCTGAATGAATTCGATCGCTTGATCGAAGAGATTGAGTCCCACTAACAACCTCGCGTGTGCCGATACCTGCGGTGGGGTTGGAGAGAGCGAGAGCGCCTCATAGGAGTAACACAACGCCTCCTGTTCATGTCCTGCCCCAAACGCGACATTAGAGATAGAACGCGCCACCAGCGCCGCTCGAGCGCTGTTTCCGGCCAATCTGAATATAGAGAAAGCATCCTTGAGTTTAAGCTTGGCGGCCTCATGCCGCCCCTGAGATTCCAGGATATCCGCCATCGCTTGGAGGTAGTGAGGATTTCGGGGCTCTTTCGCGAGAAGGCCCTCCATCATGGAGAGCGCCTCAGCGATCTCACCAGATTGATTAATCACAACGGCGAGATTAAACGCAATCCGATCGTTCGTCGGCTCAAGGTAGTACGCCTGTCGGAGACGCCCCTCGGCGTTGAAAAGCCGTCCATTGTTTGCGAATGAAAGCCCCTCACTCACCAGACCCGCTACTCGGAGATCCTTACTTGAGGCGAACAACTCCTCCTCTCCCCCTACCCCGCGACGAGAGAGGGAAAATGTTGTGTTATCTCGAGGAATCGCGCAGGAAGTCAAAAGAGCGAGAAGTACAGCCAGTGGAACCCGAGTCGAGAGGGTATTCAGCATACGAGAGAATCTCGCGTTCCGCTCCGAGCGCATGAGAGAGACTACTTGTAAGGACCGTCGCATGGCACAGAGGCTACCACTTTGCGCCTAAAAAGATAAGCGCCCCGATAGCCGCCACAGCATAGGTAACTTTATCTTTAAGAGCGAAGACCAGAGGATCGTCATGCACAAACCCTCTGCGAGCGAGCAACCAGATGCGACTGATCCAGTACAGCAAAAGAGGACACGCCATCCAAATAACGGCGGGGTTGGCGTAGAGCTCCGCAACCTCTTTACCACTCACATAGAGAGCCAGAACCAAGACGGCGATATAGCCGCTCGCCGTTCCAAATGAAGCGACCTGCTCCATATCGCTCACCGCGTAGCCCCTTCCCCAGGTGCGATGCTCCTTCCGCTGCTGTAGAACGAGAAGCTCAGAGAACCTCTTCACACACGCCAAGCTAAAGAAGATAAACATCGAAAGCCCAAGGAGCCACTGAGAGAGATGTACACCAGTGGCGATTCCACCACCAACGATTCGTATCGTGTAGAGAATCGCAAGCAATATCACGTCAACCAACGCCAAGGCTTTGAGTCGGTAAGAATAGGCGGAGGTAAGAATGAGATAGATTCCGAGGACTATGGTGAATTGGGGCTGAATCGCGAATGCCACGCCAAACGCCGCGACAAATAAGAGCGGAGCCAAAGTGAGCGCGTTGGAGAGTGGGAACACACCGGACGCGCACGGACGGCTCTTTTTGCGGGGATGTCGGCGATCCGCTTCAAGATCGAGGAGATCGTTGAGAAGGTACACTCCTGACGCGCAGAGTGAAAAGGCGAGAGCCGCGGCACCCGCGACAAGCCAACCCTGGGCGTTAAAAAGCTGATGCGCGAGCACGAGAGGTGCGAAAACCAAAATATTTTTCATCCACTGATGAACTCGCAAGGCTCGCAAAAACACCTTATACGTGCACGGCGCCTTCTCCAAAATGACGGCGTTGGGGTATCGACTCTTAACCCGCGCAGCGAATTGTGGACTGGACGAGACGCACACCACTTGGGCGGCTTCGCGCCACACCTCAAAATCAGCGCTCGAGTCTCCGATATATTCCCATGAGGCATCCCCAAGGACCTCTCGTATGGCTGTCGCTTTGGCACTCCCCTTGCGATTCAACGTTCCGTTGGACCCGATCACCCCACTGACAAAATCGAATTGATCGGCGAGTCTCTCCACGAGACGTGCATCAGAGGCTGAAGCCAACATGACTCGCTGTCCCGATTCCGCGGCGGCGCGAAGGTATGAAACCACTGACGCGTTCATCGGCAGCAGATCAATCGAGAGGCCCGCAGAGCGCTCCGCTAATTGTTGTTTGAGATGAGCTCTGCCTCGAAGCAACCAAAAGGGCACGAAGAACAACACCCACATGTCTTGCTTGATGGCAAAGAGGAGCGATTCATACAGCAGATCTGTCGCGATAATAGATCCATCAACATCCGCGCAGACGACACTCGGTTTTTCAGAACGTTTCAAACTCTCTCCATGCATACGAAACTTCTATCGCAAGGAGCACCGATTGTCGTCCCCAGACCTTATCGCGGGAACCTCGACAGTGCTCGAAGGAAACTCATACACGACGCTCTTTACCACTCAGTGGAGAGGTCTCGACACGCCCTCCAAACACCGTTAGCGGGGAGTGGATTTTCAGAAAGTGCCTGTAAGTTTAGAGTCTTCGAGAGATTAAAAAGGCTCACCAAGTTATCGAAATCGGGATAAGCCGCGGTCGGTTCCCCACTTTTACACGTCGAGGGCAGCTATCTGTCAGCGTGACGCCTCGTACAAAGGGCAGGTCGCCCCCAGCGACGCAACCTCGTTCTAAAAACAGAATCTACGGAGAGATTGTTACCGTGGGGTTCGCCGCTTATGGTTGACACGGAACCGCATCACAGACGATTTGTGGGTCGCGTTAGATCTTTTTGCAATCTAAGGTAGAGGCGATAGATCCCTCGTTTACAAAGGTAATCACTTGAAACGGTACGAGTCCTGGGGACGATACCCCACAATACGAGATCAAAAAGTTTTAACGATATCGTCCCGGAAGGCCCCCCTTCCCCTTCCAGACGATGAGCGCAGCGTCCTGCCGTATGGTCTCGGACGTAGCTATGGTGATAGCTGCGTCAACGACAACAACGCAATCATCGACACCTCGGCGCTCTCCAATTTGATCGCGTTCGATCCAAACACCGGCATCTTGCGAGCCGAGAGCGGCGTGAGCCTCGCCACGATCCTCAAGGTTTTTGTTCCTAAAGGATGGTTTTTACCTGTAACCCCTGGCACCAAGTTCGTAACCCTTGGCGGAGCGGTCGCAAATGACATCCATGGAAAGAATCATCACCGCGCCGGAACCTTCGGTAGGCACGTAAGCCAATTCGGATTAATCCGCTCAAGCGGTGAACACCTTACCTGTTCCCCGACGAGTAACTCCGATCTCTTTCGAGCGACGATCGGCGGACTGGGCCTTACCGGACTTGTCACGTGGGTTGAGATCAAGTTGGTTTCGATCAAATCCCCCTATCTCGACACTCGTACCATCAAGTTTCGCAATCTCGATGAATTCGTGGAGGTATCACGCGAGAACGATCCAGTTTACGACTACAGCGTTTCTTGGGTTGATTGCACAACAGAAGGCGATCAACTCGGCCGCGGACTTTTCATGGCCGGCAACTTTTCTGAGCGACGGAAGTCGCGGCAACCAAAATCTCTTTCCATTCCGTTTCCGTGCCAAGCCCCCTCATGGCTCCTCAACTCATATTTCATGAGAAGCTTCAACACGCTCTACTACAACAAGCAGCTGAGCCGAACGGTCGACGCGCTCACGCACTATGAGCCATTTTTCTATCCTCTCGACGCGATCCTCGATTGGAATCGAATGTATGGAAAGCGTGGCTTCTTTCAGTATCAGTTCGTTGTGCCGTTCGACGAAAAAGGAGAGACGATTAAAGAGATATTTCGTCGCATCACGCGCTCCAAGCGCGCCTCATTCCTAGCCGTCCTCAAAACATTCGGGGATATTGAATCACCAGGTATCATGTCCTTCCCACGAAAGGGAATTACCTTAGCGCTGGACTTCCCCAACGACGGTGCGCCTACTCTCGCGCTCATGAAGGAGTTGGATACAATCGTACTCCAAGCGGGTGGATCGATTTATCCCGCAAAGGACGCCAGGATGAGTCATGAGGCATTCCTCGCCTCCCATCCGCGTCTCGCTGAATTCGAGCCCCACATTGATCCACGATTCTCATCAAGCTTCTGGCGTCGCGTAAGGAATTAGTCATGAAAAAAATCGTCATTATTGGAGCAACGTCCGCGGTAGCAACTGAGACCGCTCGCTGTTTCGCGCTCGAGGGCGCGGAGCTGTTTATCGCGGGGCGTTCCCAGGAAAAACTTGAGCGACTCGCCGACGACCTTCGGGTTCGTGGCGCGGCCGTTGTTCATACCGGTTTGTTCAACGCTCGAGACCTCGCCTCTCACGACCAACTTTTAGAGAGCGCCTATCATACGTTAGGAGAGATTGACGCCGCGCTCATCGCGCACGGGGACCTGCCTGACCAGACAGAATGTCAACACAGCTGGATCGGAACGGAGCAAGCCCTAGCGACAAACTTTTTAAGTCCGGTCGCGTTCCTCACGTGGCTCGCCAATTATTTTGAGAAACGAGGTACTGGAAACATCACCGCTATCTCATCAGTGGCGGGAGATCGTGGACGCCAAAGCAACTATATTTACGGCTCAGCAAAAGGAGCGCTCTCCGTTTTTCTTCAGGGTCTGCGAAATAGACTCGCTCCACGAGGTGTCTCGGTGACCACGATTAAGCCGGGATTTATCGACACACCGATGACAGCTGATATCAAAAAAGGCCCTCTATTCGCTTCAGCGGAGCTCGTCGGTACGCGCGTTCACAAGGCGATGAAGAGAGGGGATTCGGTTGTCTACACACCCTTCTTTTGGCGCTTCATTATGCTCATTATCATCCACATCCCGGAATTCATTTTCAAGCGATTGAAGCTGTAACGAGCCCCTCATTATAGATCTGTGTACTTCTTATTACTCCCCTTCGCCTTCTCGAGGGGATACTTCAGCTCGTTACGGGACATCTTACGCTCGAACGCCTCGGCAAGATCAATTCCGCTGTCGTGGGCCATCAAAAGGGTCCAGTACAACACATCCGAGAGCTCGTCACCGATACGCTCCTTGAGGGTTTCAAGCTTATCCCCAACCTCAGCGTCGTTTTTGAATTGGAAGATCTCCCCTACCTCTCCCGCCTCAAGCATGAGCGAGAGCGCGATATCCTTGAGTCCGTGAAACTGCTTCCAGTCTCGCGCATCTCGGAAAGCGACGATACGTTGAGTGATGTCTTGAAGATTATTCATGGTGTCCTCGTACTATAGCGTGAGGGTACTACGCGGAATCCGACTTTTCTACGTAGTAATGCGTGAACCCCGTACAACGGTGGCTCTCATGCCAACTCCTGAGCACCTAGAACCTCATGGCACGTGCTGCGCAGAAGAAGGCTACTGCGCTATGGTACGCCCCCCCTGCGTGGTCGAGTGAGCATTGGGGCGGGATACTTTTATACCCCCGGAACTTGAACGACCCGCGACTCCGGGGAGAGGCTAAAGGCGTCTGCTCCAAGCGCCCATTCGTAGGCCAGCCTTAATCCAACCTCGAGGGATATCTGTGGCTCCCAGCCAAGCGATTTTACTTTGGAGACGTCGAGAACCTTACGAGGGGTCCCATCAGGCTTTGAGGAATCAAAGATAATCTCCCCTTTGAATCCAACAACTTTCGCCATCGTGAACGCAAGCTCACAGATCGTAACATCCTCACCAGTGCCAACGTTTAAGAACCCTGGCTCGTTGTAGCTCTCCATAACAGTAAGAGCTGCCTCAGCGAAATCATCCGAGTAGAGGAACTCCCGTCTCGGCGAGCCTGTTCCCCACACGGTAACGGAGGAGGCCCCACCTCGAGCGGCTTCATGAAATCGGCGCATCATGCCCGGAATAACGTGCGAGTGATCCGGGTGAAAGTTGTCGTTCGGGCCGTACATGTTAGTCGGCATGACTGAGACGAAGCACTTGCCGTACTGGGTATAGAACTTCTCACACATCTTGAGGCCCGCGATCTTTGCTATCGCGTACCCTTCATTCGTTGGCTCCAGGGGCCCTGAAAGGAGTGCTTCCTCGGGGATCGGTTGGGGTGAGAATTTGGGATAAATGCAGGAGCTTCCAAGATATAAGAGCTTCTTCACATCGTAGAGAGCGGCCGCTTGGATGATATTCGCCGAAATCATCAGATTCTCGTAGATGAAATCAGCCTGGTGACGGGAGTTATGTAGAATGCCCCCTACCTTAGCCGCGCAGACGAATACGAAGTCGATCTTCTCCTCTCTGAAAAAATCTCGGACAGCCGCTTGATCAAGTAGGTCAAGCTCCGCCCGAGTTTTGAGGACGAGGTTACTAAACCCATACGACGTCAGCCGTCGAACGATGGCCGAGCCGACGAGCCCTTTGTGGCCAGCCACAAAGATACGGGCATCGTGCGTTAATGTAGAGAAAACCCTCAGAGAACCCATGTAGGGGTAAGATGGTGGAGGTCACTGTTCGGATTCACCCCAGTGGATAGGCACAGGACCAGTAAAAATCAATCGCGACATGAAGCACTTAGAGGACCTATGGGCGCGATTCGCGGCGATAGCTCCGAGCACACGTCGATACCTAACAGGGTGGTGAAAAATGATTTCCTGTTGCGCATTTCGATGGTTTGACTGCAACTTCGTTGGAGCCAACGAAAAAATCCTCAACGTATCTCGGTGGATACGCCCCCGGTTTTTTCGTCGTCTCCGCCTCGTTTCGCCGAAACCCTCAAAATGCTCACGACGGAACCATTTTTCACCACCCTG
>JAIXQT010000266.1 GCA_027485595.1 Pseudomonadota bacterium
CCTCCTAGGCAACATAGCTACCAACGCTGCCGAGATCCCGAACAACGGCATCGATGATGACGGGAACGGATATATCGACGATTACTACGGGTACGACTTTATTAACAACGATTCGAACCCGATCGACGATCACTATCATGGCACGCACTGTGCCGGAACGATTGGAGCTACTGGCAACAACGGCAGGGGTGTGGCAGGAGTCGCTTGGAGGGTGAGCCTCCTGCCAGTCAAGGTCCTCAACTCGTATGGCTCTGGTACGCTCGCATCCGTCGCCGCAGGAATGAACTACGCCGTCCAGCGCGGCGCAAAAATCTTAAGCATGTCGTTGGGCACGAGCTCGTATAGCACTACCCTGGAAAACGCGATCATTAACGCGCGCAACTCTGGGGCTCTCGTTGTTGCGGCAGCTGGAAACAGCGCCCTGGACACTGATCTGTATCCAAACTATCCCTCATCTTCCACTCAGGACAACGTCATCTCCGTAGCTGCGAGCACATCAAGCGACTCGTTAGCGTATTTCTCGAACTACGGACCGACCTCTGTAGACCTCGCAGCACCGGGTGAAAGTATTCTCAGCACCTACCTAGGTGGCCAATACGCCTACGCGAGCGGAACATCGATGGCGACTCCCCACATCGCTGGTATGGCGGCGTTGCTCCTGGCGATTAATCCCAACTTATCGTACGCATCCATAAAATCGATCCTGCTGAGCACCGTAGACCCAATCCCCTCCATGTCAGGAAAGCTTGTTACGGGCGGAAGAGCGAATATCTACAATGCAGTACTCCAGGCCGCACCGGAAGAGACTCCAACGCCACTACCGACATCGGCCCCCACAACTCAGCCCACGAGCATCCCTGAACCGACGGTTGTGCCCACAAACATCCCCACTCCTCTTCCAACGAACCCATCGCCACTACCAACATCACCGGCCATGGAGCCGCCCACGGAGCCGGAACCCAATCCGAATACAATCTCCATCAAAACGGAGCGCACTCGCACCCGTGTGTACGTTTTCGGTGAGGTATTCGACGATACTGACGCTCCTCAGATCTATCTCTCCGTCAAGATTAACTGTGGAGGTCGTGTCGTGGCGACGAAGAGAACCGACTCGGACGGATACTATGAATTCGCACTCCGAAGACCCTCTCGCCCGGTTCGTTGCTACGTGGAGGACAACACCGGGGGCCGGTCTCGCCGAATTACGGTTCGCTAGCAGGGTGGTGAAAAAGCGCTCCGTCGTAAGCATTTCGAAAGTTTTGACGAAACAAGACGGAAATAACAAAAAACGGGGGCGTACCTGCTGAGATACCTCTAGGGAAGTGAGGCAAAACCCCACGTAAACGTGCTCGTAAACGTGAACGTACCCGGAATAAAAATACCAACGCTTTCGGGTACGTTTACGAGCACGCGCACGTTCACGTGTCGGCGTCCACTGTTAAACCCCTCCCTGCTAGAGGTGGCCCCGAAAAATGTGCAGTGAATTCCCCGCGTGATAGCGGCCCCTCCCTATTCCGATTGCCTCTCAGGACGATTATTGAATCGTTCGCGTTCGTGACGCGCCGCTTTTGAGCCACGTCGAGCTTCATGCGCGGATACCTGTCGTCGAGCCGCGCGACACGCGTCTCGCATGGCGACATAGACGTCCTCATGCGCGTGATTCAGCTCCGGGTCATGCGTCACCTCAATATCTAATCCCGGGAGATGTAGACGTATCGAAACGTGGTAGAGATTCCCTTGATGATGGTGTCGATGACGCCCCTCTATCATCATCTTGCCCCGCATGATCTCGGGCGAGATCCTAGCGAGTCGTTGCAATAGATGCTCCCCCCGGAGCCGCACAGCCTCAGATGGCTCCATAGAGTGAAAAACGACGGAAAAATGTTCTGCTTCGGTCATATACCTGTTCTTTGCTACGCTCGCGGGCCATTGTGAGGGTACTCCCCCTTGTCAGACATGCGCTCAATCATGCTCGCTCTCCCGTCGATAGACACCAACCTCAGCGCGCTCATAGCTTGAAAGCCATTTTAGACGCATCGTCATGGTCTCAAAGATATATTCCCCTAACACCGGTGAATTATGAAAGAAACTCTCAACAGACCCATTACCCTGCACGCGGCGAGAACTCCTAAGATCGGGGTGATATTTGTCACCGGGATCGCTATCGGCGCCGCGCTCACCTATCTTTTTGAACCGCGCTTTCGATCACGCCGCCAAGCGATCCTTCGAGATAGAACGTTCAGTTTTGCTCGTCGGTCAGTTTCTCTTGGAGGTAAGTTCTCTCGTCACATCCGCAACCGACTCCAGGGACTGGTAGCCATTACGTCGGATCTCATGATGCAGGAGGGGCTGGACTCCGACGCAAAAATCGAAGCGCGAGTACGCTCGGCACTCGGTCGCGCGAGCAAGCACGCGCACACCATCACGGTCGCTGTAAACGATGGTCGCGTATCTCTCAGGGGTCCACTGGCGGCCCATGAGGCGGGAGTGGTTGTGAGAGCGACCGAACGGGTACGTGGCGTGAAACGAGTCGAAAACTTCCTCACACCACCTCTTTCGGAGGGCACCTCACCTATGCAGTAGAAAATCACTCGACACAATACGTGGTGCACGTCGTCAGCGGCAATGAATTCGCATTCCCGCTCTTTCCTCAAGACGGCGCAATCGCTACAGTAGGGCTACAAGAGCCCACCACGTAGCGATATGTCCGAATCAACACCCGCGTCAGCGACAAAGAGAATTGAGATCTACACCGACGGAGCATGCTCCGGAAATCCAGGGCCTGGCGGTTGGGGCGCGGTTCTGCGGTTTCAAGGCAAAGACAAAGAGATCTCGGGCGGCAACCCCACAACCACCAACAATCAGATGGAGCTTCAAGCGGCGATTGAGGCGTTGCGAGCACTCAAAGAGCCGTGCGTAGTTGATCTCTACACCGACTCCCAATATCTCCGGCAAGGGATCACTCAGTGGATCCACAATTGGAAAAAGAACGGCTGGAGGACGTCGGATAAGAAGCCGGTCAAGAATCAGGAGCTGTGGGTCGCGCTTGATGAATTGGTGCGAGCGCACGCCATTCAGTGGCACTGGCTCAAGGGACACGCGGGGCATCCTGAGAATGAGCGGTGCGATGAGCTCGCTCGGAATGAGATCGACAAACTCCGCTCCCGATAACCCGCTTTCGCTCAGCACCCTGCTAGCAGGGTGGTGAAAAATGGTCCCGTCGCGAGCATTTTGAGAGTTTAGACGAAACGAGGCGGAGATGGCGAAAAAACCGCAGACGTATCCCCTGAGATACGTTGAGGATTTTTTTGACGTCTCCAACGAAGTTGCAGTCAAACTATCGAAATGCGCAGCAGGAAATCATTTTTCACCACCCTGCTAGAGCCGTTGGCTCTGTCCTTACTCGACGCACGCGTCATGAGGGCAGTCACGGCGATGCCGCGCTCCCCCTGCTACACAGATATCTTGCTAACCCCTTGTAGGGATTTTAAGGAGGCATATGCGCTCACACTCTCTTTTTTTCTCAGCCATCGTTCTTGTCGCTATTTCGTTCTCGGGATGCGCGACGAATTCATCTGTGGCAAAGGTTAAGGATGAAGCTCGCGATGCGCACCGCATCGCCGAGCAGGCACTGACAACGGCGCAAGAAGCGAACAACCGCTCGATCAGAACAGAGGAGATGGTTAACCGCGGCTTCCGGCACTCCATGCGCAAGTAGGGGGAGCGCGCCATTGCTCATTCGAGTGACTATGCTCGCCATACAGCTCGCGTGGGCATGGCTCTCCATTCACACAAGCGTCGCCGAGGAGCTCTCTCTCCCACCGTCACCACGGGAGAGCGTCGTTGGGGATATTCGATATACCATAGCTCAGCGAGGAGATTCCCTCCTCGACATCGCGAGAGCCTTCGATATCGGACACGACCAGATCATTCTCGCGAATCCGAAACTTAATAGATGGGTCCCAAATATTGGCGCTGGGGTCGTTATTCCCTCACTCTACGTGCTACCTCCCGGAGAGCGTCGTGGAATAGTTTTGAATTTGGCAGAGCTCCGTCTCTATTTTTTCCCTCCAGGTGGGAAGGTCGTTCACACCTTCCCCGTCAGCATTGGCGACTACGACTGGAGCACTCCTCAAGGCTCAACAAAGATCGTGTCTAAACATGTCGATCCTTCATGGCATCCCCCAAAAAGTATTCGTGAAGAGCATGCCAATGAGGGCGACGAGCTTCCACCGATGATCGCGGGCGGAGATCCGGACAACCCCCTCGGGCGGTTCGCCCTCAAACTCGGCATTCCGGGCTATCTCATCCATGGAACCGATCAACGGAGATCGTTCGGTATCGGCATGCGGGTTAGTCACGGATGTATTCGCCTCTATCCCGAGGATATAGAGATTCTGTATTCCATGGTGCCGGTGGGTACCCCCGTACGTATTATCGATCGGCCTGTGAAAGCTGGACTAGGAGACGGACAGCTCTTCCTTGAAGTGCACCGTCCATTTATTGAGGAGGAAAACTCCACGAGAGACCACCCTGATGTGGAGGTGGCGCTGGAGGAGCTCCGCCCTTACATCCAAGCCGGTATCGATATAGACCCGATCAAAGTGCAATCGGTCTGGCGTCGGGGAGATGGAGTTCCGATGATGGTGTCATCCGAAGAGCCTCACGACGAGGAAATGTGGACCGATCCCGATTTTTAGCCCCTCGATACGAAGAACGGCTCTCCGGAGCTCTCGGTCTTTCTTGAGAGCGGTGCTCTCATGCGAATTACGACGGGAGACGGTGCGACCTGAGAAACGCTGCAAAAGGTCGCTGATTCACTGAAGCTGGCAGAGCTTGAAGCTACCTGAAAGGCGCCAAGAACTAACTCATAGCCCACAGCCCCTTCGAGATGCGTTCACCGTGGGCTCCACGGTGGGCGCGTCTCTTTTTCCGTTTGAGCCAGGCCTATCCACGTATTCAAACTCGTTGTGTTTTGCCTCGAAGTAGAGGACCATCAAAGAGGGTCCGGCATTTTTACAAGGAGCGTCATGAGAGCGTTGCGCCAATCCCTCTATACCATCCTCACGGTCAGTCTCGTCGCGGCGACATCCCAGTCATACGCGGAGGAGCGCCTATCTGGCATCGCCGTTACAGGGGAGTGCCTTAAAAAGGTACCACGAGATAGAGCATCGGTAACTATCTCCACCTCTTTGGTCGCGGCAACCGCGAAGGAGTCCTCCAAGAAGGCTATCGCCGCTCACGAGGCGATTAAGAACGAGGTGCGAGCGCTCACCCTTACCAACTTGACCATCGGCACAGCCCACTATTCGGTCGATCAGGAGTGCTCCTATAACGGGAAGATATCAGGACGCACATGCGAGGGATACCGCACTACCATCTCGACCCGATTCGAAACACCGAACTTCGTAGATCTTGAGGAGATTATCGGCGTAGCGTCAAAACTAGGAGCCCAGAACGTGTCGCAACTTGAGGCCTTCGTGTCCCCTGAGTCTCTCAAAAACGAGCGCGAGAGCTGCCTCGAAACAGCGACGAAGGACGCACGGAAAAAGGCGGAAAGGATAGCGGCGGGCGCCGGTGTACAACTCGGGAAGCTCATCTCCGTCTCGGAATCACCGAACGAGCAAACACAACCTTTCATGGCACGCGGAGCGATGGCGATGAGCGCTGAGTCCAGCGGAGAGAAGCGTGGACCATCCATCGACGCCGAGCCACTTGATCTCCGGGTGTCGGTGAACGCCGTCTATGGTATCCAGTAAGAACTATGAATACCCCTCTGCCCTGGACAGTCGACCATATCGGCATCGCCGTTCCTGATCTCGACGCGGCCATCGCGCTCTACGCCTCCACCGCCGGAACAGCGGTCACACTCAGAGAGAAGCTGGAGGATCGCGGCGTCGAGTTGGCGTTTCTTAATACGGGTGGCACAAAGCTTGAGCTCCTTATGCCGCTACGAGACGGCACCCCTATCGCCACATTTCTGGCGAAACGAGGTCCTGGCCTTCACCACGTTTGCTACCAGGTGAACAACATACGACAGGAGATGGAACGCTTGCGGCAACTCGGAGCGAAACTCATCGACACGACCCCTCGCCCGGGAGCATCGGGAACTCTCATCGCCTTCCTTGAGCCGCAGTCGTTTTCGGGGGTCCTTACGGAACTGTGTGAATATACAGGCACTTAACCCCCTTCGGGACGCCAGATAGTTTGGCTATAGGATCGACAACCTGGTAGGATGGGCGCCGTTGTGAGGGATTTTATGAAATACACATACTCCATCGCCCTATCAATCGCGCTCATCGCGGGTACTTTTGCCCCCTACGATTTCGCCGCGGCCTCAAGCACCTGCGAGGAGCTGGTAACAACCTGCTTCGTCTCCGCACCAGAGGAGCGAGACGAGTGTATTCAGGCAGCTTCAGCAACGTCAGAATGCGAGAGCTCAAGCATTCACACCCTCGTCACGAAACGGGCTCAGTTCGCCACAATCACGCAGGCTCCCCAAGACGGACCCGCCTTCCTTGGGCCACAGATCGTGAATCAACGGTGCCTGACACAATTCGATAGCACCTGGTCAGCGGCGCTCGTAAACGGATCCATTTCCAAGGAATCAGCATCGTCCCTCTCCGAGGCGCTCGATGCGTGCGCGAAGTCTGAGGCTCCCGCGCTCCCCCAACTCTAACCAACCCAACCCGATTGACGGAACTAACCAGGAAACGTAGCCTCTCCCCATGACAATATCCTCAGCTCCCCTTGTCGGTCTCATCATGGGCTCTCAGTCGGATTGGGAAACCCTCGCCGTCACGGCCGAGACACTCGAGGCCCTGGGAGTTTCTTACGAGACCAAAATCGTATCCGCGCACCGCACGCCTGAACTTCTCGTCACCTATGCCACCCAAGCAGCATCGCGTGGACTTGAGGTTATCATCGCTGGCGCGGGCGGTGCGGCTCACCTGCCCGGCATGGCAGCTTCAATGACGCACCTTCCCGTTATCGGGGTCCCGGTCGAATCAAATATTCTTCGTGGGGTCGATTCGCTCCTTTCTATCGTGCAGATGCCGAAAGGTATCCCAGTAGCGACGGTCGCGATCGGAAAGGCTGGGGCGGCTAACGCAGCCATCCTCGCGGCGAGCATCCTCGGCATCAAGCACCAACACATCTCCAAAGCGGTTCAGGGTTATCGCCTTCAACAGACCGACTCGGTACTCCAAACACCCGCGCCAACCCTCAATAACAAGGTATGAAGATAGGAATTCTGGGAGCAGGACAGCTGGGAAGGATGTTGGCGCTCGCCGGATATCCTCTCGGACACTCCGTGGTATTCTTCGATCAAGGCGCTGGAGAATCGACTACCGGCATAGGAACTACACACGTTGGATCATTCACTGACCAACGTGCCCTCTCGGCTTTTGCCAAGGAGTGCGATGTCGTCACGTATGAATTTGAGAACGTACCATGCGAAAGCGCTCATTTTCTATCTGGTTTACTCCCAGTTTATCCACCGCCACGAGCACTAGAGGTCTCTCAAGATCGGATCGTTGAGAAAACATTCGTACAAAACCTTGGCATAGCCACACCCCGATTTGAGCCAGCCTCATCAGAGAGTGAACTTCTTGAGGCATGCAAAAAAGTCGGAGTTCCGTGCATAGCGAAAACGCGTCGATTCGGATACGACGGCAAGGGACAGGCCCGAATATCGAATTTGGAGGATGTCCACGCGGCTTGGAAAGCGCTCGGTGGAACCCCGCTCATCGTTGAGGGATTCGTTCAATTTTCACGAGAGCTCTCCGTTCTCGCAGCCCGAGACCTTCACGGAGACATCGCGGTTTACCCTCTCGCCCACAACGAACATGTCGACGGAATCCTACACCGCACCGAGATCCCAGCGCCTGAACTTTCCCCAACCCTTCGACAGGAGGCGCACGCGATTGCGACCAAGATTTTACAGGAATTAAACTATGTTGGCGTGCTCGCTATAGAGCTCTTCCAAGTAGGAGATCACCTTCTCGTAAACGAGATGGCACCTCGCGTTCACAACTCAGGGCACGCGACGATCGATGGGATGGTAACGAGTCAGTTCGAAAACCACATTCGCGCGATTACTGGAATGCATCTCGGATCAACGGAGGCTCGTGCCCGCTCGGTGATGTACAATCTTGTTGGAACGCTCCCCGACACCACCACGATCTCGGCGATACCGGACGCGAAGATGCACCTCTACGGCAAGTCACCTCGGGCGGGACGAAAACTGGGGCATATCACCCTCCTTAACCCATCGGAGTCGACCGAAATCGAGCTGAAGTCGCGCCTCCTCTCGTAAACTAGATACAGCCCCAACTTGGTGTTTGTCCTCCTCTGACTAAGGTTGTAGGTTAGGGAAGCGAGGCAAAACCAGCTAGTAGTTTAATTGTGGACGCCGACACGTGAACGTGCGCGTGCTCGCAAACGTCAACGTACCCGAAAACGTTGGTATTTTTAGTCCGGGTACGTTCACGTTTACGAGCACGTTTACGTGGGGTTTTGCTCGCTTCCTTAGGTATATGAGAAGCCTACGTAGAAATATTGCGCACCTCGCTTCCCTAACGGTCGTCGCGCTCGGCCTTTTCGATATCCCGTCAAGCCTCGCGGCTCCGATCACCCAAAAGCTCGTGCGCCCATCATCAAGCATTCGATTCGGCGTTGAATCCCCCTCCCCTACTCTTCAGATGAATGGCCACCTTCAAACGTTCACAGGCACCATCACCCTAGCTCCTGATGGGTCCGCAATCTCAAACATCGACGTGACGGTGCAACTTGACTCTGCGCAACTTCCACCCGACCAGATGCTTCAAGGGATCTTTCTGCACTCGGTGATCGCCCGATTTAAGCAGCGCGTCGCTACCTTTCGCAGCTCAGAGATAGAACGAGTGCGTGGAGATGAATATCGAGCGAGCGGTAGTTACACGTGGCAGAACAAAACTCGCCCCGCGACGCTCCCCTTCCATCTCGTCCGCGCCTCTCCGAGCCAATCCGAGATAAGAATTCTTATGAAGGGAGCACTCACGGACGCCACAACGCCCAAAGAGCTAGCGGCCGCGGCGCCCGCTGCGTCGCAATCTTCCGGCTGGGCGCGGGCGACCCTCCTCTTTGCTCGTCCCAAAATTGGCTAACGCCCAACCAAGACTGCGCCGAGCGCGAGCAAGCCGCATCCCACCACGCGAACCATCGAGATCTGAATGACCGGCATTCCCAGTAGTCCGAAGTGATCGACGATAAGGCTGGTGAGCGCCTGCCCAACAACAAGGAGAGCTACGGTGTGCGTAGCGCCGATGCGGGGAATAAGAAACGCGGTACCCATCACCAGCAACACGCCAGCGACACCCGCCAAAAGGGTCCAACGGGGTGTCTCAGAGATACCTTGCATTGAGGTAAGGTTACCCGTCACAACCATGACCGCGAGCAGGAAGAGCGCCCCGATAATAAAGTTAATGAGCGTGGCGGGCATCGTTCCGCCGAGCGCCATCATGACCCGTGAGTTCATGCCACCTTGAATCACAACCAGCGCTCCAACTCCAAGGCCTACAAGGATATTCATATACGGTCCCATACTCAGCTCCCAACAAACGACGAAGCGTCAGTACTTATCATGCCCTTAGAGCGAGACTCAACGACCCAATCGTTGGACGCGCTCGCGTCAGGCACTCTAAACCACCTCGATTATTAAACAATACCTCCATAATCCCCCGTCATTTTCCAAGACCATGCGAAAAATGGCATACTCTCACGGTTCACTGGATAGGGTTACCGATGAGCACCAACGTCGACAAAACTGAGATACAAAGGGCCGCCGCACTCCTGGCGGAGGGAAAGCTTGTCGCCTTTCCAACTGAGACCGTCTATGGGCTCGGAGCGGATGCTCGCCAGCAACCCGCTGTAGCGCGGATCTACGAGGCGAAAGGACGACCATCAAACAATCCCCTCATCGTTCATGTAGCCACCATCGAGGAGGTGTATCGATACGCCGATATCGGAGCCTCATGGAACCCGACGGTCGTCACAGAGTGGCTTCATAAACTTACGCCCCTATGGCCTGGTCCACTCTCGGTCATACTCCCAAGAGGGAAAGAGATAGCGGAGAACGTGAGCGGGGGCGGACCATCTGTTGCCCTTCGTATCCCTCGACATCCCGTCGCTCTGGAGCTCCTTAAAGCTTTTAAAGGACCGATCGCGGCGCCCAGCGCAAATCCCTCCATGTATGTAAGCCCGACCACCGCTCAACACGTCCGAGATAGCTTGGGCAACAAAGTTGATTGCATTCTGGACGGTGGTCCGTGTGAGGTAGGACTCGAATCAACGGTGCTCTCGCTCCTCACCGCGACTCCCCGAGTTTTACGACCCGGAGCCATTACCCTCGATATCATTCGACACACGCTTGGGTGCACAGTCGATGGTCCCCTCTCATCCGGAGAACCTCAACCCGCGGATCTCCTCTCTCCCGGACTCCTCGCAAAACATTACTCGCCACGCACCAAGGTCAGATTACGCACGACGCTCACGCAGGGGGAGAGACTTCCAGAAAAAACGGGAGCGCTCATATTCTCTGATTGGAGGCCCGATTTCCCAGCAACCGAAACCAGGGTCTTAAGCACACGCGGAGATCTTGAGGAGATCGCCGCTCAGTTGTTTGGCGCGCTTCGAGAGCTTGATCAAGCTCAGCTCGACCTGATCGTCGTTGATACGTGCGAGCCGATAGGGTTAGGCGAAGCGATCATGGATCGATTAGTACGTGCGAGCCGGCAGTGATAGGAATAGTTGGAAAGCATCGCTGACGACGACGTAGACACATGACGTGTCACGTAGAACCTGAGCCGTGGACGGTTATCGTTTTGCGTCGACGTCAATCGTCATCGTCAACGACCGCAGAAGGCGAGTTAGCGATTAAGGATGTCCTGTATCTTCTCTTGCAGGGCTTCCACGGTGAAGGGCTTCGCGATGTAGTTTGACACTCCTGCTCGAGCAGCTTCAATGATGTTCTCTTTCTTCGTCTCCGCCGTAACCATCAAGAAGGGCATCCGTCGAAGTTCGTCGTCTGCGCGAACGGCTCTCAGGAGATCGATCCCCATCATCTTGGGCATATGCCAATCGCAAATGACGAACTCGACCTCTTTATCAGACTGGAGCTTTTCGAGCGCATCCACACCATCTGTGGCCTCGATAACATTTTCAAATCCGAGTGCGAGCAAGGTGCGCTTGATGAGCTTGCGCTGCGTCGGGAAGTCATCCACGACTAAGATCTTCATGTCTCTTTTTGACTCGTAGTTACTCGACATTCCCAGTCCACTGAGGTCTGTCTGTTCGCGACACCGGGCACGAACACACGCCTTCCTATCCTACCTGATAGGTCGGCAGCATCGTCAAATAACTTTAGCAATTCGGGCAATATACCAGCTAATTCAGGGGCCTACGGGGCGCCGTTGGGCAAAACTCTCGTCGGTCATTCTCAACCGTTAATGCAGTATCTCCCCAATCGTGACCAACCACCAAGGAGTTGTAGGGCAAGCGTCCCTCGTCATGAGGGTTATACGTTTCACTGGTGATATAAAAGAGGTGCGCTTGTTGCGAGAGCACCTTACACCCGTGCAGCACGCCAGGAGGGATCTTCACACATACCTCCCGAGCGTTAGGCTCCTCGCTCGAATCGCCCATCTCAATGATCATTTTTTGCTTATACGTTGGACTCTCGGGCCGATTGTCGTAGAGGACGGTCTGAATCTTACCGATCGGGCAGTACCACCAGTCCGTCTGAACATGATGATAGTGCCATGCCTTAACGACATCCTTCGCCATCTTGCTGTGGCTCCACTGTCCAAAGGAACCTCCCTCGAAGAACGGATCCGTGGCTCGCACGACCTCACGAAAGAACCCTCGCGGGTCTGGGTGAGTCTTGAGCTCTTTGATAATCACGCCCTCAATCAGGACGTTGGACGAATCGTGCTCCATTGCTATCACTTCCATGGATCTTCACCCACTCTCACAACACCATTAGTTTCTTAAGCCTGAATCTTCGCGTTAACCGAATCGAGCGACGCGTTGACGGTGGCTACGCTCTTCACTGTCGAAAACGGTCGATGCCCGGCGGGAAGCGCTCCATGCTCACTCTCAACAGAACCATCATCGTTGAGGTAGATGGGCATAACCGGAAAAGCCTCTCGAGCACACGCGACTACTGCGAACAGAACGGGCTCAGAATCTTTCAAAGCTCCCACCCCCTCGAGCGGGATCTTTCGCGCCTTAGTTCTAATCGCCATCAATTCGGTGAGCCCCAGTCGATATAACTTGCCCAAACCAAGCGACTCGTATGCATCTTTGATCGTATACGACGTACCAATCGTCATGCGCTCGAGCGCAATATTAATCGCGCCTTTGAGACGCTCGGCCAGATCAAGAACGCTCTCCTGACTAGAGAAGTCGATCCCCCACCGAACAACAGCAGCGTTCATAAGATAGGTAAACTCCATCTCAAGCTCATCGCGATTCGTCGATTGTCGAACGAGCTCTGCGAACAACTTTGCCACCCGAGCCTCATAGATGAGCGGCTCGATGCTTCGAATATCATCGACGTGAGACCTCTTTGTCTTTGCCTCGATCTCCCCTCTAGCCTCGGCGAGCGAGTATGGGGCATGCACCGCCGCGGCAACCTCAGGCTCAGGAACTCCCTCTGCTGCGAGACGCTTCTGCCTCTCTTGATACGACTCCTCCTCAAGCATCGAGGTCGTCGCGACAGACACGATAGAGATTAGCTGATAGAAAAGCTCCGCGCTCGATTCAAAAATTAACGCGAGCAGCCGGGCGAGCAAAAAATGCTTGTCCGCGTCCTCTGTGGCAATTCCGATCCAGGTGTGGCCCTTGTCGGGCGTGTGAAACCCCGCCCCCGGTGGCTGATCAGTTGGTTCCTCAAAGACCTTAACCTCAACGTACTTCTCAATCAGGACCGCGAGCAATTTGAGGTCGACAATCTTTATAAATTTCTGGAGGAGTTCAAGGGACTCAGTCTCATCCGTCAGCGCGAGCCACTCCCAAAGCGCCTCCTCATGCAAAGTGTCTCCCGTCCACAGATCGAAATCCGTTAACAAACGGCACTGTTCCATGGACGCCATCATGATGATATCAGACGAGGATTGAAGCCCCGTGCTCTTCACCACCATGTAGAGGCTCTGCGGCGGAAGCTGCCTTACGACCTGCTCTGGCGCGTCAGCGTCAAAAATAGCTTTATAAAGATCCCGACAGGTGTGCCCACGAAAGTGCACTACCGCTGGGGTATCAGAGGACTTCATTTTGCGGGCGCGAAGGTAATGTGGATCTGCCGACCCTGCGAAGGAGATCGCTCATCAACCGTGGCTACATCTGCGAGACGCTCCACAATCTGATCGAACTTCTCCCTTCCGAGATCGGTATACATCGCCTCGCGGCCTTTGAAGCGCATCACGAACTTAACTTTGTCACCCTCGGCCAAGAACTCGCGAGCGTGCTTGAGCTTGACCTCAAGGTCTCCAGAATCAGTTCGATACCGAAGTCTCAACTCTTTAATCGTATTCTCAGTGCGATTCTTCTTGGCCTCGGCCTCTTTCTTCTGCTCTTTGTACTTAAACTTGCCGTAATCAAGGATCTTACAAACGGGAGGCTTGGCCTGCGGAGCGACCTCAACAAGATCGAGCTCTAGCTCTTGAGCCTTCTGGAGGGCGTCTCGAAGTTGCAAAACTCCGAGCTGTTCGCCATCTGGCGCGATTACTCTAACTTCTTTGGCTATGATGAACTCGTTGATGCGATGAGCATCTGGGGGTGCGACCGGGCGGTTAAATCGTCCGCCCCGGAAACCGGGCTTGAAAGGCTTCAAAAAATATCCTCCATAAAGGGTCAGGTACAACGACGGCGATACACGCCGCCGCCCGATACGTTAACCACTGCCTCGACGCGAATCAATAGGTACCTGAAATAGGGGCTATTTCTTCTTTGCCGGCTTTGCGGGCTCTTTGGCCCCTTTATTATCGGCCGGTTTTTCAGCCACTGGAGATGCCGCTGCTACGGGGGGGGCTATTTCTCTACATGTGGGCTCACTAATCTCCACTCCAAGGCAGCTCCCCTCCTGGAGTCGGCACTCGTCGGTGAGAGCTTTTTCAAGCTCCGAACGAGCCGAAAAACCTAGCGAATTCAGAACATTAGCCTGAGAGCTCATCTTTAAAGCTACGCAGGTACCAAACGCCTCATGCTCCCTCTTACACGCCTCAGAGGCGCGGATGCGCTGACGGTCAGCCTCCATCTGAAGGGCCGCTCGAGCGGCCGCCTCGTCAATCCCCGCCCGCTCCAACCCCATCAGGCGAACAATAGTGGGTTCTGGGGCAGCCGTTGGAGGGACGGCAGTAGGCGATGGCGAGTGGGAAGGGCTGCCTCCACCCACAGGGCTTGGTGCCGCAGCTGGCTGCTTTTTAACCCACTTGTAGGAGATATCAGATGAGCATTTGAATTCAGCGATGCCCTCGGGCGCGCTCAACAATGAGGAGAGAAGCACGAGCGGCAGATAAAAAGATAAAATTCTCGCTCTCATGTCATGAATATAGAAAAAGGGGGGTTCGTCGTACCGTTCGTAGTCGATTGGTTTGGTTTAGGTATAACGGTCCTCACACCCCGTGTGCAAGGTTAAACTGTAAACGCCCGAACTCATCCATCTTATCCAAGAGGACACATGGACCAGAGCGAAGGAAATGTTTTTCTGCGAGTTGATAAAGAATACGACGATGTTCTTGGACATCCCAACATGACGGGAAGTCCTGAGCGTAGGCTTCTTCTCGCCATCTTAGAGCGAGCAATTTTGGATTTCGTTGGCAACGATGAGCGAGAACTGGAGCAAGCTGAGCAGTGGCTCTTCGGTTGTGAGCGCACCAATCGAAATGAACATTTCTCATTCGAGTGGGTGTGCGAACAGCTTGACCTCGACCCAAAGCGGATTTCGGAAAAAATTAGATCGATGCCTCGCCGTGGCAATCGCAAGGTTGCGCCGTGGTACTTCACAAAAAACCAACCAGCGGCGGCGTGATCACTATCGCGTCGAGGATTAATGATAGTAACGGGCGGCGATACGCGCCGGATGAAGCGGCATCGCGCTTCCTTGCCCCTCGCCTTTCTGCCAGAGGTCGCGCATGAGCAGCCGAGTCGCGAAGCCACCCACATTTGTGCGGTCGTAGCCACGACGCCGCGCTATCTCTCCAGACACAAGTGTCGCGAAGCTAAAGCGACGGAGGACCTTCATACGAGGAATGAAATAGAGCGCAGCTCCTAATCCAGAGAAGAAGGTCACCAGAATGAGCGCCGAAAGACTCGCGAGCGTCGCGCCGTTGAGAACCTCCACAGCGGAAACTCCGAACGCGGCGAGCCCTACCCCGATCAACGCGAGAGCTCGCTTCGCTGGTTTAAGCTTTTTGATGAAAAGACTCTCATCACTCACCCCTACATCGAGGAGGTCGTCGAGGTATGATTCGAGGACTTCAACTGGGACAAATGCCACAGCGTATCCAAACTCCCGGCTAAATCGTTGACCCGGAATGAGCGCGCCACAGATCCGCCGCTCATAGTCTAGGAGTGAACTACCAACATGCCGATACTGCTCGAGCAGTCGGTTGCAACCACCGAACGGGGTTAAGAGATCGCCATCGCGTACAGAAGCTGTCTTCATATAGCTCGGATGAGAGCACAACAACGCTCTCGCCACAATTAGCCCCGACAGCGATGCTTCCTATTTCGGGTTACCGAGAGCGTCGGTTGCGCACCCGAACTGGCACAGGCTTGAGCCCGAAGAGGGCCGCTACGAGGGCTTCAAATATGTTGAAAAACTTTGGCATCGTCCTTCTCTATGAGGGTAGGTACCTATCCTTATCAATAAGATGATCGACACTTTCTTTATATTCTAAACATTTGCGGGTGCTTTTGTACTTTTTTTGTCTCAAATTCGCTAACTACCTGGAGCGTGGTGTCCCTTGGCGCCAGGACCCGCTTTACGTGATGCGGGCAGCCGCCTCGTCTGTCCCGTGGAGTGGGATAGCTAGCTGGAAGGGCCGTCCCGGCTTGGTCATCGCCATCAGATCAAACGCCCGGTCGATCTGATCGTCCGGTAAAACACCCATTTCTCTCGCCACATCACGAAGCGCCCGATCTTCGCGAAGGGCGCGCGCGACGATCTCACCTGCCGCATCGTGACCAACAGCCGGAGCAACCGCAGTCACAACCGCGAGACTTCGTTCCGCGTTCGATCGACACCGCTCAGGATGCGCTGAAATGCCCTCGACACACAGACGAGTAAAGGTCGCAGTCGCGTTCGAGAGAAGATCAACGGACTGAAGGATGTTGTACGCGAGCACCGGCATCATGGTGTTTAATTCAAAGTTACCGTGCTGCGCGCAGATGGCGACGGTCGTGTCGTTACCAATGACCTGCGCCGATGTCATCATCACTGCCTCACAGATAACCGGGTTTACCTTCGCTGGCATACTGCTTGAGCCGGGCTGCAGCGTCGGGAGCGATATCTCATTCAGTCCACATCGTGGCCCGGAGGCGAGCCATCGGATATCGTTCGCTATCTTCATAAGCGCGACAGCCATGCCGCGAAGCTGACCACTCACCTCCACAATCACGTCCTGATTCGATTGCGCGGCGAAGTGATTGCGCGCCTCCCGATACGACGAGCCCGTCAGCTGATTAATGTACGAGATAGCTCTATGCGCGAATTCTGGATGGGCGTTCATACCCGTTCCAACGGTGGTCCCACCAAGGGCTAGCTCTAAGAGCCCCGCGCTTGAGTGTTTCAATCTGGCGATCGTCTGAGTCATTTGCGAGGCGTATCCACTGAACTCTTGGCCGAGCGTCATCGGAGTCGCGTCTTGCAAGTGGGTTCGCCCAACTTTGAGGATCTGGGAGAACTCCCTTTGTTTTCGCTCTAAAGCCTCTTTGAGCGCCTCAACGATGGGAAGGAGTCGTTTCGAAAGGGATTCATAAACCGAGATATGGATAGCGGTGGGAAAGACATCATTCGACGACTGACACATGTTAACGTGGTCATTGGGATGGATAAACGCACCGGCCCCACGCTCCCGGCCCAGTATCTCTAGGGCTCGATTCGCGATCACCTCGTTGGTGTTCATGTTCGTCGAGGTGCCCGACCCTGTCTGGAACAGATCGACCACAAAGTGTCGATAGAGGAGGCCACTGACCACCTCTCGCGCGGCAAGAACAATGGCGTCGCCCCGCTCCCGGTCGAGCAACCCGAGGGAGATGTTCGCCTGCGCCGCAGCCGCCTTGACCATTCCGAGACAAGCTATGAAGTTTTGGGAGAGTCTGAGGTTTGAGATGGAGAAGTTCTCCACCGCACGCTGCGTGGAAGCCCCCCATAGTGCGTCGTGCGGTACCTGCTTCTCCCCCATTGAATCCCGTTCCAGCCTCATAGCCATGCCCGCTCCCCTCCCCTGCTGCGTACAAGCCGCGCCCGTAGACTTCCAAGGGACTCCTCGCAAAACCCCTCTCACCTGATAACATTGCCCTGATACGAAAAGATGACTATGATCGAGGTCGATTACCGGTTAATGAGAATTCGCTCTATGTTCACAAAAGCCCTCTTCTCTCTCGTCGCGCTCCTCTCTGTAACATCCATCGCCACCGCGGAGGTTAAGATCGGTACCGTTGATGTCTCCCGCATCGTCAATGAGAATCCCGATGCTCTCGCGAAGAAGAAGGACCTGGACTCATTCTCTGAGGAAACGAAGAAGAAGCTCGAGGCCAAGGGCAAGGAATTACAAGCTCTCAAAAAGAAACTAGAGGATTCAAAGGTTTCCCCTGAGTCAAAAGAGGCTGAAAGCTTCCGTAATCAGGTGCGCGATTTTGAGCGTATGCGTGGCGATGCTAAGGCGGACCTTGAGAAGCGATACATGAAGGTCAACAAGGAGCTCACAGAGAAGGTCTACGGCCAGATTGAGAAATACGCCAAAGCCAACAACTACGACCTCATCATCGATAAGAGCGAGAAGTACCGCGGACCTATCCTCTACGGGGATTCGTCCGCTGACGTTACCGACGATGTCTTGAAGATGGTTAAGTAGTCCTCTCTCGCCCTCTCACAGGAATCACCAGGAGCCCACGGTGCTCTGCGACATTCTTGTGTCCCTGGGGATGTTGGAAAAACTCAACGAAACCGGAGATCCGAACGGTCACTTTACCCGTGGTGCGTAGGATTTTTTCCCTCTCAAGTAATCATTAGCCGCGCGAGGTTCACTCGCCGTTGACGCTTATAACGGCGAAAACACTTGAGATGGGGCGAGTGTCGCTCCCAACGGTACGCGCGAAACGAGGTGAGAGAACTTCCTAAAAACCGCTTGAGTGGCACCGGACCCGTTTCAAAGCTACCAAACGATTGTGCTCCAATTAATTAAGTGGACTTCCCGTCCCTCCGATGGCTGAAGCATGAGATTCGTGGCTCTCAGTGTCCTGATGTGCTTGGTGTGCGTGGTATCAGTTGCTCATGCGTCGACCGGACTTCAGGGCCATTCATCAAAGCAAAGCGGCCTAGCAGCTGAGCGGAAGCCAGACAGGCCCCTATTGGCCAAACCTCGGGGGAAGGCTGCGGCGACAGAGAAAAGGCCCAAGCTCCTCCTTGACGAACCCGCCCCCATGAACACAACTATCTCACCAACCGTCAAATCGATCACTTCGCTGACGAATGGAGACTCCCTGGTAAACCCCTGGTTCCCCGGTCGCGGGGCCGTTGGGGTGAATGTCAAGGTAACGTGGTAGGATGCTGAATCGAACGAGCCCATCCTAACTCTGGACTCTTTTCCTCACCTCAACGACACTGGGCAGCTATATGTCGCTACCCGCCGTCGATACACTCTCTGCAACCCTCAAGAACACCTTCGGCTACGCCTCGTTCCGTCCTTTGCAACGGGAGATCATGGAGGAGACGCTCGCGGGGCGAGACGTACTGGCGCTCCTTCCTACAGGCGGAGGCAAATCGCTCTGCTACCAACTTCCAGCGATCGTCCGAGCGGGATTAACGGTTGTTATCTCCCCCCTTATCGCGCTCATGAAGGACCAGGTCGATAGCCTCCTTCAAAACGGGGTAAAGGCAGCCTACCTCAACTCATCACTGACGGACGACGAGTCGAAAGACACGTGGCGACAGCTTTTCCGAGGGGAGATCAAGGTGCTCTATCTCTCTCCGGAACGCCTTCTTGTCGAAGGCATGCTCGACACCTTAGAGCAACTTAAACTTGAGTTTGTCGCAGTGGATGAAGCGCACTGTATATCTTCGTGGGGACACGATTTCAGACCTGAGTATCGGGCACTCAAAGCTGTGCGCGCCCGATTCCCACACGTGCCGATGCTCGGGCTCACAGCTTCCGCTACCGAGCGGGTTCGCCACGATATCGTTGAGATGCTTGAGCTCAAAAACCCGCGAACCTTCGTGGCGAGCTTCAATCGACCGAACCTCTCCTATCGAATCGTCCCCCGCCTCTCTCCAATCAAACAGATCCTTGAGATCCTAGAGGGCTACCGAGATGAGTCGGGCATCATTTACTGTCTCAGTCGCGCGCGCACCGAATCCGTCGCAGCGGACCTCGTTAAGAAGGGCATAAACGCTGAGGCGTATCACGCAGGACTCCCCGCAGAGGAGCGAAATAGACGACAAGAGCGTTTCGTGAAGGATGAGACCCAGGTCATGGTCGCTACCATCGCGTTCGGCATGGGGATCGATAAACCCGATGTCCGCTTCGTCATTCATCACGATCTCCCTAAAAACATCGAAAGCTACTACCAAGAAACTGGGCGAGCGGGGCGCGACGGATTACCAAGCGAGTGCGTCATGCTCTACACCTCCTCTGACGCTGCAAAGCTACGGGTCTTTATTGATCAACTGACGGATCCACTTGAGCGAGAGATCTCAAGTCGCCAACTCTCACGTCTCTTACAGTTCGCAGAAGGCTCTGAGTGTCGCCGGGTCTCGCTCCTCAATTATTTCGGAGAAGTCTACAAAGATGAGAGCGGAGAGCCAGCTCTCGTCTGCGGGGCATGCGATAACTGTCTCACCCCCCGACAGGAGGTGGACGCTACCGAGGTGGCGCAAAAACTTATCTCCTGCGTTCTGCGAATCAAGAAACACAGCGGCTTCTCCGTTGGACTGAATCACATCGTTGACGTCCTGCTTGGCGCTCAGGTTGAAAAGATCAAGAAATGGGGACACGACACCCTCTCCACCTACGGAGCTGGAAAGGGAAAAACGAAGGCCGAGTGGCTCTACTTCGCCCGCGAGCTCGTGACCGCTGGCCTCCTCTCTATCAACCACGATCATTTTAACGTGGTGGACGTTACCTCGGAGGGTCTGACGGCTCTAAAAGATAAACGGACTATTCGCCTACGGGCCCCGCTGGGCACCTCGGGACTCTCGGTTGATAAACGAAAGGAGCAACGTCGACACCTGGGAGCAGTGGACTTTGACGAGGAGATCTTTACCAAGCTTCGCTCGTGGCGCGCTGGTGTGGCGAGAGAAAAGGGAATTCCCGCGTACATGGTATTTAGCGACGCAACCCTTCAAGCGGTGGCGTCCAAGAAGCCGCGAAGGTACAGCGACCTGCGTGGTGTGAGTGGTATCGGCGAGAAGAAGTTGGAGCTCTATGGGGAGGCGATCATCGAGCTCCTTGAATCTACGTAAAACCCTCATAGAGGACGCGGCCAACCCTCTCATCATCAACGGCGGCGCATCGTTACCCTCGGCACGTTGGCTGGGGTTGTTTCCGTGGCACCAACACTGCACAATAGAGATAACCGCTTGAGACGCCCCCTTAGGAACACTATGAGCCACCTGGTCTACAACATAACGATAGCTGTTTCAGAGGACATTCGTGATGAGTGGCTCGACTGGATGCGGGAGGTGCAGATTCCCAAGGTGCTTGAGACCGGACTTTTTACCTCCGCTCGCATGATGCGAGTGCACGCGTTCGAGCGAGATGCTCTCACATACTCCGTTCAATACCTGAGCGAGAGTCGGGAGAATTACGAGCTCTATCAACGGGAGTTTGCTCCCGCGATCGACTCCCGTCACCAGCAGCGATTTGGCGATGGAGCGACGACCTTCTCAACGGTACTTGAGGTGTTGCAGACCTTTGAGCGAGCCACACACTAGCAGGGTGGTGAAAAATGGTCTCGTCGTGCGTATTTTCAGGGTTTCAGCGAAACGAGGCGGAGTCGATGAAAAAACCGGACCCGACTAGGGAAGCGAGGGCGCATGCGCTTAGACACGTTGAGGATTTCTTCGCGGCACTCTCACAACAGCACTCCCCCAGTTCGCAGCCCACGGTAGCGGCATCTTTTGAGACCTGTTCCAACGTTTACTGAATTTTGAGGGTCGGAATATGCGCGATGATATCATCGTCCTGCCCCTCACACCCAACCACCTCCACGAGAACTGGAACGGTTCGTTGCCCCGAGAGGGTCATGACAAGTGCGCGGTCCGCTGGATTAATATCGAGCTTCTCGTAGACGATTCCAGCCTCATCAAGCGCTTGCTCAGCGCGAACGCAGAACGGACATCCTTCAATACGGAGGAGTAAACGACGCTTTGGTGACATAGGCATTTCCTTATACAGTTACGATTTCGGCGTTATCCTGCCAAGAATCCACCACGTTGGAACCATCGCGACAAGGGACAAAGCGGCGAAAAAGTAAAAGTACCCCGATGTAGATGGAGCTCCCACACTATCACGGAGAGGTCCGACGACGATCGCTGTAAGACCATTCCCAAGCGCAACGGAGAGCAAATAAAAGGCGGCCATCAGCGACCGACGGGTCGTCGGAGCGCACGTATACGCGAGCTCTAGCGCCGTGATGGATACGATTACCTCCGCTGATGTCAGAATGAACATCGCGGTCACTTGCCACCACAGCGATGGTATTGCTCCCAGGTTAATCAGCCCTTGCGCGTAGCCCACGATACAAAACGCGATCGCGGCGGCCACCATTCCGGTCACTATCTTCCCCCGAGTAGAGAGGACGCCCCGTCGGGTGAGCCAGGGGTAGATAAGCCAGGTGCAGACCGGGGCGAGCATAAGGATCAGGATCGGATTGAGTGCCTGCACCTGTGAGGGAAGAACTTCAAAGCCTCCCACAAAAGGTAGATGAATCTCTCTATTCATGCGTTCCGCCTGGAATACCCATGATGAACCGGTTTGGTCAAAGAGGGCCCAAAACACCGAGAGCGCGACAAACAACAGCAGCACCCGCACAGTTGCTAGTCGATGCTCGGTGTCGGACAGTTCACGAAGGTACTCCCTCCACGGCGTCGGTGGTTGAACCACGTAGAGTCTCCGGCCCTTCCAGAAAATGAAGGTCGCTACCGCCATCAGCATCCCCGGCACACCGAACGCAACATTCGGCCCGTACCACTCAAGCAGGAGCGGGGTCATGAGTGTCGAGACGAAGGCGCCAAGATTAATCGCGATGTAAAACAGGCTAAATCCCTCGGAACGGTGGACCGCGTTTCCCGAGTTATATTGGTCACCGAGGTGTGCGGAGACACACGGCTTAATACCGCCGGAACCGAGGGCGATAAGGGTGAGGCCAATACCGAGCCCAAGTCTTGTCTCATCGATCGCGAGCGCGAGATGCCCGAGGCAGTACACAAGTGAGAGCGTGATAATCGTTCTGTATTTGCCCCACACAGCGTCGGCAATGATCGCTCCAACCAGCGGCACTACATAGTTCATCATGCCGAAGATGTGATACCAGAATGTCGCGTCTTCCTCAGTCATGCCGCGTGAAGCACCGGAAGAATCAACAAGGTAGGTTGTCATAAAAACAACCAAGATCGCTCTCATGCCGTAGTAGCTAAAGCGCTCAGCTGCCTCATTTCCGATAATGTAGGGGAGCCCCCTCGGATGCTTCGTTATCATGTGACCGGAGTGTATCGTGGACGGAAGGTAAGAGACAGTGGCCTCAAGGAACGGAGCGCCCAACACACAACATTCGGCAGCATTCCCGCCATATGTCCCCTTGCTCTCTCCAGAACGGATAGAGCGGCCGATTCAGATATTCGCTGAATCTCAGATCTATCCTCGAAGAACTCTGCTACGATCAATTGGGAAGGAGCCGCTCCGTATGAACACCCTGCAAGCCCCGGTTATCATCTCCACGCTGGATGAGGCACGCCTACCGCCCTACAAATCTCTTCGTCTAAGGGCTCTAAAAGATCACCCGGACGCTTTCTTGGAAACACCGGAATCATTCGCGGCTCGCTCCGTCGAGAGCATTAACGAGCGGATGCGAGAGTCTCAAGCGCGTGGAGGTTTTACCCTCGTCGCTGAGGTATCTGGACGAGGTCTCGTCGGAACCGCGTCGCTCGCGGTGGGATCGACCCCCAAGGACTCCCATCGGGGGCTCGTGTGGGGCGTCTATGTGGCACCAGAGGCACGCGGCTTGGGAATCGGACAACTCCTCTTGAGAGAGCTGATCGACCGCTCTGCGCATAATTCGACGTTGCGCAACCTTCACCTTGCCGTCGTGCAATCGAACGACCGGGCGCGGAGACTCTACACATCCCTGGGATTTAGAGAATATGGGCTGGATCTCGACGCGCTCTACGTTAACGGGGAGTTCCTGAGCGAGGTGCTTATGGCCAGAAATCTCCGCTCAACAGAGGTGTAACGGTTGATATATCGAAGCTTATCTCTGAACGGGACGACGAGTACTCTCTTACAAGAGCGTGTCCACCGAATGACCCTCTCCGTGTGCCCATGCGAACTTCATCAACAGGTTCGTGGAACGTTCACGTTCACGCTCTACAATACACTCAGGCAAACTAGAGGACCGGTGCGACCATCCATCGATCTCGACCCCCTTGAGTTGCAAGCGGCGAAACCCTCCGGCCTCTCCGGACATCTCTTTTTGGATCACCCCTACTAGCGCAATCAGCCCTCGGTTGTGATTAAAAAAATCGGCTATAGTGCGCTTGGCGAGCGGGGTTCGAACCGAGCATAAAGAGTGACTCTCCAACCCGCCCCGGCTCCTCGCCTCGCCTCGAATGGCGAGTAGCGCGTTTTCAAGGGAGCTATCACACAAGGCCAGCGAGAGGGATTCTCCCGCGATCGACATCACCGCCATCGCCCCATCGGAGAAGACGGCTTTGTAAAAATATAGGCGCCTTGTATCAGTTGAATAACTGACTGGACCAAGCGGAGTGTTGGGCTCAAGAATGAAGAGTGAGAGATCGGTTGTTCCAGGCCTGGCCGAGAACCCCTCTGGTCGCGGAAGCCGCAGAGAGCATAAAGAATCCCAAGCATGCTGCAGTGACGCCCCTAGAGGCTTTCTAACATGGATAGAATCCCCTATGGGGGCTACGTCCCTCTTGATCATTCCAACACTCTAAGCGTGTGTTGTTGACAAATAAAGTAAAAAAAAGAGCCCCTCACCGACTCATAAGAACAGATTCAGACTCCAAAGAGCGCCTCCGGAACGCTCCTGCGCCGCTGGCGCTGCTTTGAGCACGTTGAGCGGGTAGCGCATGATGTCAACGGTCGTCAGGGACGCTAGCCCGGCCTGGAGCATACGTGGCTACGATAGATCGAGATGAGAAAAAACTATTTGAAAGTATCACCACCCTGCTAGAACGAATGCACACCGCTTGAGCTCGCGACGAGCACCTCGGTTGCATAGTTTATGAAGAGTCCGCTGTCCACGACCCCAATAATCGATTTGACCTCGCCCTCTAATCTCTCTGTAACGCTCGTGAACATCGCGTCGAGGATGATGTTTCCGCGCTCTGTAATGACCGGCCCATGTTTTCCCGTGCCGACCCGAATAACTACTTCAGCCGCGCCGAGAGATTTCAGTCCCTCCTCCGCGAGCGAGATCGCCTCTGGCACAACCTCCACGGGGATAGCGCACCCCACTCCAAGCTGATCAACTACCTTGGTCTCATCCACGATCAGAACAAATTTCTTGCAGCGCTTGGCGAGTATCTTCTCTTGGAGCATCGCGCCTCCCTTTCCCTTGATCGCCCAACGACTCGTGTTGACCTGGTCAGCACCGTCAAATCCCCATGAGAGGTGGCCTCGGTACCCGGGGTACATGACGATAAATCCGAGCTCTTGGCACCGCCACGCGCTCTGATAGGAGGTAGGCACCACGGTAATGCGGAGGTTCTCAGACTTAACGCGTTTGCCGATCTCGGTGAGTGCCGCGTCCACCGTGGTACCGGTGCCAACGCCGATGACATCTCCATCCTTAACTCTCTTAGCTATCTCTTTGGCGACGATCTCTTTCATTTTCTAACCCTACAACCCATCAGCACAAAAGCAAAAGCCCCCTCCTCAACGCGCGGAGCTTGTATGGCTCGTCTTCGTTGTCCGATAGATAGTCCGCGCTCGTGGGGCGAGTTGAAGAGCCTCAACCAGGCCTGTGATTGAGCTTCGCTCGCGCAAGAATACACCCGCGATTACCACAAGGTTTCTCACGACTACGCCGCAGAGCAACGACAGCAGGCCGCAGGAGAGGTCCCAGTTGTTACATTGCAAAAGAAATCGGTTTCTGACACTCAAACGGTTCAAGATACATGGGAGATCTGATCGTCTCTCGGGGGTAACCACCCGAACATGTGTCGCTGTCGCGGTAGGCGTGTAGACACATCGCCACCCCATGCGACCAGCTCGCCACGACAGGTCGGCGTCCTCCCGGTACGCGAAGAAGGCCTCATCAAAGAGGCGAATGCGTGTTTCCGCCCCATCCTTAAGCTGCGGGTAGAGTCTCCATACCGGCTCATCGGAGACCCGTTCTGAAAGCGCAAGCGCCGAGATACACTCACTCGATATCAGAAGACACGCCCCAGTCGCGCCAAAAACCTCTTCTAATCGCTCGTATGCGCCCCTATCAACCTCCCCACTCCCTCTATCAAAATGTCTCACGGTTGGGGTCAATAACATCCCCGCGGCATCGATCGTCTTTGACGCGAGTGGAGAGAGATCCTCAGCGGCCCTCATGAGTTTGGGGGTCACAATACCTCGCTTTGCTTCGCTCGAGAGCGCCTTCACCATCTCCTCAAGACAGTTCGGTGAGAGCCCAACATCCGGATTAAGGATCAGCATCGCGTCAAAACCACCCTCGATGCACCGCGCGGCACCCTGATTATGAGCGCCACAGAAGCCCAAGTTAGCGGCGTTCCGGTGAAACTCAATCCCGGGATCACCGACCAACGCCTCTACGCGGCTTGCAGTATCATCAGAGGAAGCGTTATCGGTGACTCGAATAATGAGATCCACACCAAGCGTAAATCCCTGTTGCCCGCGCGCATGGGCAATACAACGCTCGATAGTGTCAGCGCTATTCCAAGTAACGATATGGATGAGAACTCTTCGCTTCGTCATACCTATCAGGCGGTCTCTCCCGCTCTCCCCTGTTCGCCTGTCTGCTTATGGGGCTGAAACGCCACGCTCACGAAGGATCGCATCGAAGATTCGAGAGAACTCCTCTAATCCAGGCTGCGTTACGAGCTTTCCATTGACCCACACGGAGGGAGTTCCCTGTAGTCCGGCCGCGGATCCCGCCCGAATGTCCCTGAGAATCACCTCACGATACCGACCGGATTCCATGCATTCCCGGATAGCTACGTCGTCGAGACCGAGCTCTTTTGACCCGTCGTTCACAAGGCTCTCACGCTTGAGCTCTCCCTTATCGGCATCACGAAGGAAGAGGATAGTGTTGGCCTCCCAGAACTTACCCTGCTCGCCCGCGCACCGAGAGTACACCGCGGCATCGCAGGCGAACTCATGAAGGTCGTGCTGCATCTCCGGATTGCACGACCTGTCGAGGGGATAGTTCTTAAAAACGAAGTGATACTTTCCTTGATACCGATCGAGAAGCTCCTTCATGAGGTCGTGCATCCGCTTGCAGGCGGGACACTCGTAATCAGCGAACTCAACTATCTGGATCGGGGCGCCCGGGTCTCCAAGTGCGTAATCCCCGAAAGCTCCCTTACCTGTATCGAGGACAAAGGTTGTCAACGGAGACCTCTCCCACTCTTCGACGGGATCTCCCTCAACCATCTCCTCGGCGGCATACGATTGATAGAGCACCTCCGGCATTATTGCGCTCGCAACACCACTGAGAAGGACAAGGAGGGCAACCCCGCGGAGGCGCCACGGCCTAATCGACTCTGGAGCAGTAGCTAAACCGAGCGCGACGCCGAGGAGACGCACGCCTTCCTGAACACCTGTGGCGAGCCCCTCAACGAGCCGCCCTCGCCATCCCGACCGCCAGACCACTCCCACTATAAGGAAGTTGACCAGGTAGGTTCCAATACACATCAGACACAGCGCTCCGATGATGAACTCTGAGATGCCGAACAGAACGATAGAGAGCGACGAGGCGACAAACGAGATCAGGAGAGCTATCGCGGACCATGTCCGCAAGGAGAGAGTTCGACCGGCTCTCGAGGCCGCGAGCGACGCGATAAGCAGAACTGAATAGAGAAAGAGTCCGTACGATGCGATAGGCAAGCCGAACAACACGGACCACTCGCTGGTGTTTACGGCCTCGCAGTTGATGTGCGCGTTAAGATGGCAGAAGCTCGGTCCAGCCGCGAAACCATGAGAGTACACAACATGCTGGTCGAGAGAGATATACGACAACACGAGCCCCACGACGCTGAGAACGATCGTGATAACGCGAGCCTTTTGTGTGCCGAAAATCTCTGCTGCCATAAATAACTTGTTTCCCTGGTGGGGTTTGTTATAGCAGGGTTTTACCCTCTTCGCACCGTGGCGGCCACAGGTATCACTGATTCCACGGTCACAGGACCTGACGCCAATAAAAACGGCGACCGAGGTCGCCGTTTGTAACAATATAGAATAGTCGAAGAGACTACGCCTCACCCTCTCCGAAAAGGAGCGGAGGCTTCCTCAGATGGAACCCAGATTGCTGCAATTTGACCCAGATCTCCTGAAGGATCTCTTTGCTCTGACTATCGAGAAGGTCATAGATGTTGTCGAGGCTCATAATCTGCTGCATTGCCGCCATCGCGAAGATAGGGGCAGCCTGCTCCTTGAGCATCTTCTCATGCACTTCTGTGATGAACGCCTTGAGGTCAGCTTTAGTGGCTATCTTTGAGATCTCCTTGGAGTCCTTGCCACCATTGTCCTGCTCTTTCGCCTTTGGGTCTTTCTTTCCTTTCATAGCTCCTACTTATCAACAGGGATTATCTCTATAGCCTGATTATACCGGGTCGGGTTGTCATTCGGGTCGATCAACACTGGAGCGTCGACCACAACAGCCCTCGTTTCCAAACGTCTCGGCTCCACTCCGGCCCGAACCAGCTGGTTCACAAACTCTCGAGCCCGCCGCTCCGTAAGGTGCGAAACGTACGTGGACTCCGGGTCAGCCGATTTAGCATAGGATGCCACTATTATGCGAGAATAAGGAAGTCGAAACTCATTCATTCGCGCTATCTCTTTGACGACAGCCACTCCCTGCGGACACATCTTTGCCGAATCACCTTGGAAGAACACATCCGCTGGATAGATGTCGCGACCAGGATGCATCTGCATCCGCATCTCGTAGTGTTTAGCGAGCACATCTTGCGCTACAAGCCTGCTGCGGGTCGCTCGTAGTTCTTGCTCATTTTTAATATCGGTCTCTTCGAGTGAGTCCTTCATGAGACCTTGAATCGCTCCCGCAATAGCACCAAAACCCGCGCCGATGGCGGCTCCTGGTCCGGTTCCAGCGCCCACTTGAGCACCAACCACCATTCCGGCGCCGGCTCCCTGGATCGCGCCAAGTCCCTCATCTCGCCCCAATTTATCGGGACCGGGGACTGGCTGAGACGAGCACCCTATCGAAGAGAACGCAACACATGCTCCAAAAGCAAGCGTAGTGGCGTCCATGAGGATCTTTCCTCTGTTCATCGTATCGATTCCACATTGTAGACATGAGCTACAGCCGCACCCCTTCCTGCGTAGAGAGAGGGGAACATCTTTACGATGACGGGAGATCCGTTAGGGCACCACAATTGCGCTTTCAAAACGCAGTTTGCGAAGAGGTATCGAGCTGAGAGGGCTATTTTTGTCCGCAAGGGTGCTCTCGAGACGTTGGTAGGCGGTCCCATTCCCAACGACCACGATCACGAACTTCTTCGGGTCCCACCGAGTTCGGGCTACCTCCTGCACCAAGTCCGGAGTCACTCCCGCGACCTTTGAAAGGTAGGTCTGGTCGTAGTCCACGGGATACTCCAATAACTTCAGTCGGGCGTTACGGACCGCGATCTCATCTATCGAGTCAAAATTAAGCACGAACGAGTTCTGAATAGCGGTCCTCTTCTCCTCCATCTCTTCCTCGGTGGGGGGGGCTGCTTGCATCGTCGCTAGAACCCCTATCGACTCCTGAATCGCTGCGGCGACGGAATCGGCTTTGGTTTGCAGAAACACGTAGTTCACTCCCTGCACTACCGCCGGCGAGATCCCGCCATACACACCGTACGTGAGACCAAGTTCGGTTCGAACCCGCTGCATCAATCGAGAGCCGAAACCCGAGGTACCGAACACCTCATTGAACATATCGATCGCAGGATAGTCTGGTGTGAGGCGAGGCACTCCCAAATGGCCCATTTGCACCGAGGCCTGCGAGAACGGAAGCTCAATAAAATAGATCCCTGGTTGAGGCTCGCGCTTCACAGCCGGGGCCGCAGGAAGGAGCTCTCCGCGAGCATTCCATCCACCGAAGTTCTCCTGAACGAGCCTCTCAACCTCAGGGCGCTCGATCCTTCCCGTCACAACCAAGAGCCCACCATCCGGCTTCACGAACTTGTGGTGAAGCGACACAAGGAGATCACGCGAGATCGCTTGAATATCTCGATCAACAGAGACCCGTCCGTACGGGGAATCGCCGTAGAGGAGTTGCGTGAAAGCGATCGACGCCACAGTACTCGGATCCTCCTTTCGCCGTCGAATACTCTCGAGCGACTGGCCCTTCCAGAGGGCGAGCCGTTCGCCCTCAAACCGAGGGCGTAACGCCACGTCGGCGAAGATCGGGAAAACTTTATCTACATCGGATGCGAGGGATGAGAATGAAACACCACCGAACTCCGTCGAGAACGAGCTCGACACCGTGGCGGCGAGCTCCTCCAACTCCTGGTCGAGCACGTCCGCGGATCTGCCCCCCGCCCCGCCCTGACGCATCTGATCACCCATAGCGCTGACAGCGCCTACCGGACTCTCTGGCCCCCACAAAGAACCACCGCGGATGAACAGGCGCCCTTTCACCAGGGGTAGCTCATCATCTTTCAGGTACACTACCCGGAGGCCATTCTCTAATCTCCACTCCTCGGGCTGAATCGGTTTAAACTGTGCGACCTCATCACCACGAGAGATAGCCGCTCGATCGGTTGAGAGACCTCCAAGAGAGCACCCGACAGAGCCGACCACAACGAGTGAGAGAAGCGATGTAACAATGCGCGCTTTCATAAATCCCGCTTTCATAAATTCACTGCGCCCTACGAATTACGCTCAATGGTGGCGATAGTGCGACGGTCTGGGACGAGGTACTTCTGCACCACCCGCTTCACATCATCCACCGTTACCTGACTCATTTTGTCGTACCACTCCACCGAGGCCTTCCATGACCCGTACATAAGCTCTGATGAGGCGAAATCGAGAGCCAGGGACTGACTGGATTGAAGATGTCCGAGGAAGCTCATCCCGATTGAGCGCTTGGCGATCTCAAGCTGCTCCTGGGTTGGTCCGGTCCGACGGAAGCGATCCATCACAACATCAAACGTCCTTAGGATCTGATCCGTTGTGTGGGGTGCCTTAACGGTGGCACCGAACATCAAGAGGTTTGGATATGCGTTCCCTGGCCCCTCCTCTTGCGCGATGGAGGCCGCCAACTGGCGACGCTTGACGAGCTCAACATACAAGGGGGATATCTTACTTCCACCCAATATCTCCGCGGCGACACTCAAAGGAGGATCATCTGGATGCGGATAGTTCGGCTTGGCGTACGCCACTATCACTTGCGGCGAGGCCGCCATTCGCAAGGTCACACGACGCTCTCCCTCTGGTTCTGCCTCGGTGGGAACATCGCGAACAACATTCGCGCCTTTAGGCAACGCGCCGAAATATTTGGAGATGGTCTTCATGTCCTCTTCGGGACTAACTCGACCAACAACACTGACAACGATATTAGATGGCACGTAGTACTTTTTGCGAAACTCCTCGAGCTTCGTCGCAGTAAGGCTGCGGATGTCCTTCTCGTACCCGATTACCGGCGCCCGATACGGATGCCTTTGGTATGCCGCTCCGAGGAGCAGTTCATAGAGGCGCCCCACCGGATCGTCATCAGATCGCATCCGACGTTCCTCCAGGACTACGTCTCGTTCCTGATAAAACTGTCGCATAACCGGACGCAGCAATCGGTCCGATTCCATCTGACACCAAAACTCAAAAGCGGAACGGGGTAGATCGACAAAATACTTTGTAAACTCTTTATCTGTTGTCGCGTTTTGCCCTACCGCTCCCTGCTTTTCATAACGACGGCTAAAATCATCTGATACCCATATCTCTTTGAGCTCTTCGTGAATCTGATCCCACTCCTCTTTTTGCTCCGGGGTGAGCTCTTGGGCTGCGTTTGACTCAAGAGCTAGCTCCTCTAGACGAGCGAGAAGCCTTTGTTCCCTGCCAAAATCGTTTGTGCCAACGGTGCGTGTTCCTTTAAAAGCCATGTGCTCGAAGAGGTGCGAGATCCCAGTTTCACCAACGGTCTCATCACTGCCTCCGACCCGAACTACGACCGCTCCAGAAAAAACAGGCGCGATGCCCCGATTGTAAAGGATGACACGCACTCCGTTAGGCAATGTTTCGTAGTGCACCTTCGACACCATCGAGGCGAGCGAACTCGACGAGTCGTCGGCCAGGGACGTTGGCACGACCGGGGCGAGCGTTGCGAGCGCGGCGCCGAACGCCACACTGACACTTGTTTGTATCGCGACTCGAACAGATCTCTTCTTCATGACCTTTGCAACCTTCGAAGGATGGAATGCCGTACACGGGGCATCCCGAGAGTACTGGGGGTGGGGTTAAGAGACAAGAGAGAGGTGAACGGTGTCTTCAGAACTCAAGCGAACGCGGCGCAGCGTGAAACGACGACGTGCCCCCCCCCACGTCATGGGTCGGCACACCGGGAGGGCGGTCATTCCTGACCGTTTTATTACTACTGTTCCCTCATAAGCGGATCGATTGAAGCGACAGAGGCCTCATCGACGAGAGGGAGAATCAGCGTCACGATCGATCCCCCCCCCTCCCTCGCACTGAATTCGATCCGCCCCTTGTGCGAGGTGGCGTATCGCCGGGCGATAGCCAGTCCCATTCCCCCGCCTTGCTGCTCTTTGGTCTCACGATCTATTTGGGTAAAGATCTCGAAGGCAGAGTCAAGCTGAGCGAGATCGATCCCACATCCCCGATCTTTTACCGCGAAGCGCGCCTCGCGACCGTCGATAGCTACGTCGAGCTCAACATTCTTAGAATTAGTGGAGAATTTGATGGCGTTGGAGACCAATCGATCCAGACAATCCAGGATATTTGACTCGACAACATGCACACGATCTGTTCCTCCTTTCACATCTACGGAAAACGTTGCACCCTCGCCGATATGCGCAGGAGCCTTGAAGCTCATAAAACGCTCTACAACCTCCGTGATGGGTACTGCTGACGCGTGCGACACAAACACTTCGTTAGTAATCCCCGCCTCCATCTGCTGCAGGATCAGGAAGTCCCTCACCAATCGCTCCAGCCTCTGCCCCCCTCGCCTGACCGCCTCAAGAACATTTGTCGCTCTGTCCGAATCGAGCGATTCACGATGCTCCATGAGGAGTTCGATACCGACGTTGATGGCGCTCAGAGGTGTGCGAAACTCATGGGATAGCGTATGCACCACCCGCTTCCTATACGCGTCAAATTCCTGCTTCGAGAGCTTCTCTGACGATACCTGCGAACCGATCAATTCCCGCACTGCCGCAAGGAGCATCTGCGGATCTAACGGTTTCGAAACGCATCGAGCACCTGCGTGCGCATGCGCGGCTTGATCATCGACCGCAGTTCCTGGGGGAGTCATGAGCACAACCGGTATGTGCGCCCCCTCTACTTCTCCGCGAACGCAGCTGAAGAAATCATAGCCACTCATGGAGGGCATAACGACATCACAGATAATCAGGTCGACATGTTGAGACTGAACAACCTTGAGCGCCTCTTGTCCGCTATAGGATTTTATAACGACGTAGTTTTTAGAGGTCAGTAATCCAGTAAGGAGCGCGACGATGAGCGGATCGTCATCGACAACCAGCACCGAGAGCGGCGTGACCTCACCATCTGTGGAATATGCGCGAACGCCGTCTCTTGACATCGGACCTCCGTACCTGAATTATCGGCGCTCCCCGTCAAATCCTTTATATGAGAGACAGGGGGACACAGAGAGGATGTATATGTCTAAAATCTTTGCTTTATTTCCAGGACAGGGTTCTCAAAAGGTCGGCATGGGTCGTCAGCTTTTCGAGCAGTACGACATCGCCAAGGAGCTCTTTGCCAAGGCTGATGATGCCCTCGGATTCTCTCTCTCCCAGATCTGCTTTGAGGGACCAGCAGACAAGTTGACCCTCACTGAGATTACGCAACCAGCGATCCTGACGGTGAGCACTATCTGTTTCCGACTCGCGCAGATGCAACCGCACGCAAGCTCGCACACCATCGTGGCAGCCGCTGGACACTCGCTCGGTGAGTACTCCGCGCTCGTGGCCGCAGACGCTATCTCATTCGAGGACGCGGTACGACTCGTCAATAAACGTGGACGGTACATGCAGGAAGCGGTTCCAGTTGGAACAGGTCGAATGGTGGCGGTGCTTGGCAAAGAGGTAGCGGAACTTCAAGCGGCTATCGACGCGAACACCGCCGGCGTCTCAGAGATCGCGAACATCAACGCTCCTGGACAGATCGTTGTGGCGGGCTCCGTTGAGGGAGTGGCCGGATTCGTTGAGAAACTTGGCACAGCTAAGGTGATCGATCTTCCCGTAAGCGCGCCCTTCCATTGCAGCTTGATGAAACCAGCCGAAGAGCGCCTTCGGATTGACCTGGCTAACATCACAATCGCGGAGCCTAAGTTCCCAGTGTACCAGAACTACACCGCTTCCTTTACCAATGACCCAGAGCAGATCCGCGAGAACCTCGCCCTTCAAGTGTGTGGTCGGGTGCGCTGGGTGGAGTGCGTTGAGAACGTAGTCGCACAAAAAGCCCCTGAGGCAGCATGGGAGTACGGCGCTGGGAACGTACTCACTGGACTGGTAAAGCGCATTAACTCAAGCGTTAGTCGCGTTAATATCGACTCCCCAGAGTCCCTTGCGTCGACGGCGGCGTAACCCGCTTCCTACGCACGTGAATCGCGATAGGTCCGCGCGAGGCTACACCCAGCGCGGACCTATCGCTCAACGAAACATCGCGCTCCATAGAACCCGGTCATTCCTTTGAACCAGCGCGTTTAGTGGGCGCGCGTCTCCTACACGCCCAACGCGCGCCACTCAGCGCATATCGAGGGGCTAGGCCCTCATCAGGGAAGCGAGGCAAAACCCCACGTAAACGTGCTCGTGAACGTGAACGTACCCGGAATAAAAATACCAACGTTTTCGGGTACGTTGACGTTTACGAGCACGCGCACGCGCACGTGTCGGCGTCCACAATTGAACTCCTAGAAGGTTTTGCCTCGCGTCCTTAGTATGCTTTCGCGAAGATAGCGTCTTTCGTAGCTGGCTTACCGGTTACGACACACGTCCCTGACGTGCCACTCTGCTCAAACGGTAGGCACCGAATGGTGACCTTGAGGTCCTGTAGCTTGGCAAGCCCCTCAGGATCGCCGGACCACTTACCGAGGACGAAACCTCCATGGATCTCCGGTTTGTCCTCGCTCTTTGGCGTAAAGAATCTCTTGAACTCTTCAAAGTTATTAATGTCGCGCCGAATGTTAGCATCTCGGAACGCCTTTGCCTGCTCGAAGTAGCTCTTTTGAATGGAATCAAGGAGCGCCGGCATACCCGCCGCGACTTCGTCAAAGGCCACGAAGGCCTTCTCACGCGGTCCTTGATCTCGTCGATAGAGAACTGCTTTCCGTGATTCGATGTCGCGAGGGCCGACCTCAAGTCGAACTGGAATACCCTTCTTCACCCACTCCCAACTCTTATCACCGCCGCGAATATCACGTCTATCAACGATCACCTCGATTGGCGCGCCATTAAAGCTCTGCGCTCGAAGAGCCGTGGCTAACGACTCTGCATACTCAAACACGGAGGCTTCGGTCTCTGGTTTCGGGACTACCGGGATAATCACCACGTGCTTTGGAGCAACCTTAGGTGGAACCCTAAGTCCATCGTCATCGGCGTGAGTCATAATCATCCCTCCGATAAGACGCGTTGAGGTTCCCCATGATGTAGTGTAGGCGTACTCGACCGTTCCCTCTTTGCTCAGGAACTTGATATCCGAGGCCTTGGCGAAATTCTGTCCGAGGAAGTGCGAGGTTCCCGCTTGCAACGCTTTGCGATCCTGCATCATCGCCTCAATGCAATACGTATCAACCGCGCCAGGGAATCGTTCTTCCGGTGTCTTCTCCCCCGTTATAACGGGCATCGCGAGAACGTCCTCAACAACCTCTCGGTACACCTCAAGCATCTTCATCGTCTCCTCGACCGCTTCCTCCGCCGTCGCGTGAGCGGTATGCCCCTCCTGCCACAAGAATTCGGCAGTACGAAGGAAGAGACGGGTGCGCATCTCCCACCGCACAACGTTCGCCCACTGGTTGATGAGGATGGGGAGATCTCGATAGGACTGCACCCACTTCGCAAACGACTCTCCGATGATCGTTTCGGAGGTAGGCCGCACGATGAGCGGCTCCTCAAGCTCTCCAGTTGGAATGAGCTTGCCATCACGCGCCTCTAAACGATGGTGCGTCACAACCGCGCACTCTTTCGCGAATCCCTCAACGTGCGAGGCCTCCTTCTCAAGGTAGCTTAGTGGGATAAAAAGCGGGAAATAGGCGTTACTGTGCCCCGTGTCTTTGATGCGCTTATCCATCTGACGTTGGAGATTCTCCCAGATGCCGTAGCCCCACGGTTTGATCACCATGCATCCTCGAACTGCCGAATTCTCGGCGAGGTCAGCAGCCTTTACGACCTGCTGGTACCATTCGGGATAATCATCCTCTCGTCGAGGCGAAATAGCTGTCATCTGTTTTGTGTTCATTCGCTTCACACCCTTATCGACCGGTCACGATTACAGACTGCCCCAAGATAATCTCCGAAGTTTTCGGAGGCATGGAGCTTCTTATGGATGGCGGCCCAATGTAGCACTCCCGATAACATCAAGTAAAATATGGGTGCTAGTGGCTTTGAGGGACCCTGGCAACAAAAAACGTTCAATTTGCTCAAGGTTTTATTGTCGCTTTCTGGCGCATTCTTACGCCCCAAAACATCAAGGAATACCCCGAAATGTCGTTACCTATCTGTAGGGGGCGTGACCAATCAACCTTCGAGGTCAGAAGGCAGGTCCCGCCCGCGCCAAAAGGAAATCGGTATGGATGACAACAACAACCAAACTCAACAGGGCCGCAAGCGTGGTCTTACCTCTGTCGCTCTGCAGTGGCTCGCAGAGAAGATGCGTCGCACGGAACGTATTAAAGAGGAGCTTGAGCGAGGAACCTATCAGGTAGACTCGAGTAAGATCGCCGAGGCTATCTTAAACGGAGACGCTCAGCCTAAGCAGTGACAGAGGCATCCCATATCCTCGCCAACGAAGCCACTGTAACGAGTGGTCGTCGCAAGGTTGGGACATGCGCTCTGAATCCTCCTCCGCCGCTCCGTTGGGGAATGTGGAGCTCCCCCTCGTCATGTACGTAAGGCCTCTCCTGAGCGATCTTCTTCGGCGCTTTAACGTCAAACTCCAAACCGCCATTCTAGAGAGCTTCTCAAAAAGGCGTTCTACCAACCCGGCTTTTGAAGCCACCTCACACACCCATCTCTCCACTAATCCCCTTTTTGGAACAACTAATACTCAAGCGGTCCTCATTTTTGCTATAAACCATCGGCCCCTACCATCTAATTGATGAAGGCGAGGTGGCACACGATGGCACCCTCGCGGTCGAGCCCTTAGCCTCACCGTTAATGCGGTGGACGCGACGCCATACATTTTACAGAAAGGTCTATCAATGTCCGAAAGACTCCATCCCAACAAGGTAACAGCAGGGGGACTCCTGATTGCGTTGGGTATTATATACGGCGATATCGGCACCTCACCGCTCTACGTGATGCGAGCAGTCACGGGCTCTACCGCTATCGAGGAGGAGGTCGTGCTTGGGGCCCTGTCGTGTGTCTTTTGGACCCTGACCCTTCTGACAACGATAAAGTACGTCTCGCTAATCCTACACGCGGACAACCGAGGAGAGGGAGGTATCTTTGCTCTCTATGCGCTCGTGCGTAAGAACGCTCGATGGCTCTTGATACCCGCAATCATCGGCGGAAGCGCACTCCTTGCAGATGGTATCATCACCCCCCCCATCTCGATCTCCTCTGCGGTTGAGGGTCTTCGCAAGCTCAATCCAGATATCCAAACGGTTCCAATCGTTCTCTCTATCCTTACGGTTCTTTTCTCGATTCAGCACTTTGGAACAAAATTGGTAGGTCACTCTTTCGGTCCCGTCATGTTGGGATGGTTCGCGATGCTCGCGGTGCTCGGAGCCTCGTGGGCATTCGCGAATCCCTCAATCTTTAAAGCACTCGATCCAGGCTACGCCGTTCGACTCCTCTTCTTCCATGAGGACGGTTTCTGGATTCTTGGAGCCATATTCCTGTGCACCACGGGAGCGGAGGCCCTTTACTCTGACTTAGGGCACTGTGGGCGGGGTAATATTCAGGTGTCGTGGGTATTTGTGAAGATCGCGCTTCTCCTCAATTATTTTGGACAAGGCGCATGGATGCTCACACAGATCGGAACCAACCTCGGGGAGAGCAATCCCTTCTACGAGATAATGCCTAGCTGGTTCCTTCTGCCGGGCATCATCATCTCAACCTGCGCCGCAATCATCGCGAGCCAAGCTCTTATTAGCGGTTCATTTACCCTCGCTACCGAGGCAATGCGACTGTCGGTACTACCAAAAGCGAAGATCGTGTACCCGACCGAGCTCAAAGGCCAGATCTATGTCCCAGCCGTTAATCTCCTGCTCTTCATTGGGTGTGTGCTCGTCGTGCTCTACTTTAGAGAATCGGCTCACATGGAAGCCGCATACGGGCTTGCCATCACCCTCACGATGCTCATGACAACCGTGCTCTTCGCCAACTATTTACTGAGGAAGCAGGTTCCAAAAATCTTCGTGGGGCTATTTCTCGCCTTGTACCTCTCTATCGAAGGTGCCTTTCTTCTGGCTAATCTCCTCAAATTTTTCCATGGGGGCTGGTTTACCGTTCTTGTAGCGTCAGGCGTCGGGCTCATAATGTACGCCTGGAATTCAGGATCACGCCTGAAAATGGCGTACACTGAATACGAATCCCTGCCGCAACACTTGCAGGCACTCGAAGCACTCAGCAAGGATGAAAGCGTTCCTAAATACGCTACGCACCTCATCTACATGACCGGCGCTCCCTTTCCGAAGCTGATCGAGAGCAAGGTCGTGTACTCCCTCTTCCACGTACATCCAAAGCGCGCTGATGTGTATTGGTTTATTCACGTAAACGTACTCGATGTGCCATACACAACCGAGTATGAGGTAACGACGCTCATACCCAAGAAGGTGTTCCGAATCGACTTCAATCTGGGGTTCCGTGTTGAGCCGCGCGTTAATCTTTTCTTCAAAAAGATCATAGAGGACATGGCGCTTCGAGGAGAGGTCGATCCTATGAGTCGATACAGTTCCTTACGTGCTAATGAGATTCAGGGTGATACGCGCTTCGTTGTTCTTCACAAAGAACTCTCATTTGAGAGCGACCTGCCGTGGCTCGATAAGATGCTCATGGAGGGATACTTCTTCCTCCGCAAGCTGAGCCTGACCGAGGAGCGCAGTTTCGGCCTCGATACGAGTTCCGTCACAAAGGAATTGGTACCGCTCGTGCTATCCCCCGCTCGAGACTTCGAGTTACGACGAGTAGAGGAGGAGCCGAGTCAGTTCTCGCTCCAACTCGGCCGACAGGGCAAACCTTGAGTATATAGAACGACCTTCTCTGTTCCTTTGGCGAAGCGCCCGGAGCACAACTAAACTGACCGTGTAAGTCTACGAGGAGAGGATATGAGTGGCATAGTGATATTTGGTGGCACGGGAGGTATCGGCGCGGCTATCGCGCGAGCCCTGAAGGAAAGAGGCATTCCAACTTTTCTCGTTTCCCGCTCAGAGGAACGTCTCAAAGCCACGGCTTCAGAAGTAGGGGCTCGCGGCTACGCGGTCGCTGACGCGACGAATCTTGCGCAGGTGGAGTCCGCGTTCTCAGAAGCGAGCGCGGCTCTCGGAGAGATAACGGGCGTCGCGCACTGCATCGGCTCGATACTCTTAAAACCGGCGCACCTCACGAGCGAGGTCGAGTTTTCGTCCGTCATTCAACAAAACCTAACGTCCGCTTTTCTTGTCCTCCGATCGGCTGCGCGGACCATGACATCGGGCGGTTCTCTCCTGTTCTTCTCTTCAGCGGCTGGCCGCATCGGTCTGGCGAATCATGAAGCGATCGCCGCGGCGAAAGCGGGAATTATCGGCCTTACGCTGTCCGCGGCCGCCACCTACGCGCCACGCCAGCTGAGAGTGAATTGCATCGCTCCAGGCCTCGTACAAACACCAATGAGCGAAAAGATAACATCCAATCAATCTGCGGCCGCTTTCTCCCGTGCGCTTCATCCCCTCGGACGACTTGGGGAACCGGGCGATATAGCTCCCCTCGCGGCTCTTCTCTTATCTGACGAGGGTCGTTGGATCACCGGGCAGGTGTTCGGGGTTGACGGTGGGCTCGCGACCGTAAAGACGAAGATTGAGTGAGAATACCTCTAGCAGGGCGGTGAAAAATGAATTCCTGTTGCGCCTTTCGATGGTTTGACTGCAACTTCGTTGGAGCCAACGAAAAAATCCTCAACGTATCTCAGTGGATACGTCTCCGGTTTTTTCCTCGTCTCCGCCTCGTTTCGCCGAAACCCTCAAAATGCTCACGACGGAACCATTTTTCACCACCCTGCTAGAAGCCATCTCAAAAATCCCCTGGGCTGCGGCTCGCTGCGCTACGAGATCGCGTCGTCTTCGGGAGAAAACGTGCTCGCTGTATCGCAGCGGATACACCTGCGCGCGTTTTCTCCC
>JAIXQT010000131.1 GCA_027485595.1 Pseudomonadota bacterium
CGCGGTATCTTCGAATGGATGGTGCATCGGTCGAGAATTTTTGCAAGGTTGGTGGGAGTTAGTGCCGTATGAAGCGTGTGATAGCTCTTGGTGTACTGACGATCGGTATTCTCGCTACGGGGTGTTCGCCCTCCTCGGTTCGCGAACCTAAGTTCATCGATGACATCCGTCCCGTTCCTCCGCCGATGAAGGTGCTGCACTATTCCATTCAGCGAAAGGATCTCCAGGACGCTCTTGTGCAGCAGGGGGTAAATACCGTTCGGCTAGTACCTGTGTTTGATAATCTCTCGGTGAGTCAAAGCTATTCCTATCGTCTCTTCGACGTTCAAGAGGGTAGCGCATTCTCGCTTCTAGGGTTGCAGAGCTCCGATGTTGTTATCGCCGCTGATAGGTATCTCATTAAACGGCCGGACCAGTTCCCGCAGTTCGTTTCCCTTCTTGCTGGGTTGGATGAGGCGACAATAGAGATTCGGCGCGGCGGCGAATCTAAGCTCTTTAAGTACAGTTTTATTCCCGCCATCGGGAAAAAATAGCGAGCCGTTGTTCGTTTGATTGAGCTTTCGCTTACTGTCGTCCGGTGACGTTCAACTGCACGAGCGACTGCGGTGACTCTGCTTTGATGAGGTCCTCAAGGGTACGCTCCTCAAGAAGTTTATCGATGGCGCTCCGGAGCTCCTGCCATACTCCATGAAGGCCACACGTCTCACGGGTTGAGCACCGGGTGGGACCTTCTGACTCAGGATGGAGAGGGGAGTGATCGCAGATAATTTGAAACGTGTCGCCCTCGACGGCGTAGAGGATATCTTTGAGTGTTATCTGAGCCGGTGGGCGTAGAAGTTTGTAGCCCCCCTTAGGGCCTCGCACGCTCTCTATCACGTCGCCCTTTCGGAGGCGATGGAGGATCTGTTGGGTGTATGGGAGATCGATGCCCTGGCTTTCAGCTATCTCAGCGGCCCCGATGGCGAGGTCTCCGTAATTTCTGGCGAGATGAAGAGCGCATACGATACCACACTCCCCCCATTTCGTGACTCTCATACTACCTACCAAGTATACGCCCCTCGTGGGCTAGAACAGTTACGTAGATCCGTACATCACTCCATGAGGGATGTCTATGAGTAGCTGTTGGACGGGTCTATGGACAACCAGCCCAGTGAGGGGACACACACAGACGCCCTAAGCGAGGAGGTCGGTGACTAAGATATAGGTCCACGGCACGACTGCTCCCACAATGTAGAGGGCCATCACTCCATACAGGGCCGGCTTGAGCCACGATATCTTTGTGGTTTGATGGCAGAGGAGAGCTACCAATCCGATACATGCACCCTTGACCATCACGAGGGCCGGGATGTATCCGATCGCAGACATTAAGGACCGGAGAGCGATATTTCCCTCCATTGAGGTTCCATACTGAGCCATGCCGATTCCGGTAAGGATCCCGTCCATGATCTGTAAGATCGCAAGCACGATGCCAAGCGAAATAATGTCGGTGGAAAGGGGGGGCGCTGCGATCGCTTGAGGAGCCTTACATCGGCCACCACGCACCAGGTGAAGCGTGCATGGTCTCTGAGGTTGCGCGTCTTGGGTTTGTACAGCAGATTGGCCCATAGTGTCCTTCTTACAAGTCCGCCGAAGCTAAACTCATATCCGGAATATGGGCCTGAGTGAATCAGGTAAATTGATAAGTGACTGAAAGGTCGTGTGGGTCCCCTAATAAATTCTCTGAGGACCCCGGAGAGAGGGGTTTAGTGTGACCCGTCCATTACCGCTGCTTGCTCAAGCTCTGAGATAAGAGCGGTGAGCTTCTCTCGGATATCCTCAGTGAGAACGGACATGAGGGTTCCCGTTTGCGAGATCGAATTGTCTGTGTGAACGGTCTCACGAGCGATCCACTCAGCGCATGTGCCGAGGTGATCGAGGCGGCTTGCGATTTCGAGAACTTGTGCCAGGGTGTTCATGGTGTGCCTCATGGAAAAGATATCTTAAAGACTATCTCTTACGATGAGGGTGGGGTGGACGGGGCTTCGAAATATCTCCCGCAAACGATGAGCTTACGAGAGCACGGTTGAGAGGTCGTGTCAGCTGGAACGAAAAAATGGGGGCTAAGCCCCCATTTTCTTTGCACCTTGAGCAGGCGCTCGGTTACTTTGTCTCGCCTCGCTCAAAGGCGGACTGGATTTTGAATACCCCGTTTGTGTAGGAGAGGCTTCCGATCCCTATTCCGAGCTTCTTGAGTCGTTCGGAGTCTAGTACCTGGTCAAGCTCAGGATTTGGCCCCATCATCGATGCGACCGTTCCCTTGACCGAGTCTATGAGGGTCCCGAGCTGAATAAAGTTCAGGTAGAGCGAGCCGGTTGACGCTGGTGACACCCGACTTCGGAGCTCCTTGGGCATCGAGGTGTCGAGAGAAGTTCCGCCACTGTTTGAGCTTGCGATGTCTTGCACCGCACGTTCGGAGGTAGCCACCACGAGTGCGTTAGAGCTCTTTGGGGAGCTGACATAGACGCCGACGCCGAGAGGCGTGAGAAGATATCGGGTCGGGGACCCGCTGATCTCCTTGGTGTTCCATTGGAGCTGCTGCCCGGTCGCCATCATTGCCAGGTCAAGTCCGGATTCAACGGTTGAGGCAACCTGATCGCGCGCGGAGCTTTCCAGCGCGAGGTAGACGTCCGGTGCTGGTGAGCTGCTCTCGCCGTTTCGGACGCCGACCGTGATCCCTTGTATGTTCTTGAGTTGCTCAACAATCATCCCGGCCGACGGTTCGTTGAGGCCCTTCAGCACGCTCTCAAGTTTGCCGATAACGCGAGTATCGAGCGAGAGCGATACCGCGGTATCGGTTGGTAGTTTGAACGCCGTCGATGGAATCCCACTATTTTCGAACGCTGAGAATACGCTCTTCTGAAGCTCATTCATGGGAGTGACGGTAATTCCCGCAGTGGTCACCATTTGATTTGAATACCCTTGGCTCATCGCCACCGAGGTCACCGGAATCTCCTTGAGATCGAACTCATCCTCGCCACCCTCCGGATCGTGGGCGAAGTTGGTGACGAACATCTTCACTGAGAGGAAGCTGAAGGAGAGTTGGGGCTCTGAGGATCGTACGGTTTCCTCAGCTTGAGCGAACTCAGGCAGGGCTTTCAGGTTTGCAAATCCCTTCGTTGGGCCGTCCGCGAGAAGAGCCTCTATGCTCTTCTTTGAGAAGGCGAGCCCAAGTTTGTCTTGCGTTCCCGCCACGTAGAGCGAAATCGTCACACCCTCTTCCTCTGGGATGGGCATCGTAGCGGCGAATCCTTTGGTCGAGCCAAATTGCTCGTCAGCGACCTTGAGGCCAGCGTCGGTAAGTATCTGTCTCAGGAGCGCGGCCCGATCGGTAAGATTAACACCAGTTGCGGCGCGAGCGAACACGCCTAACTCGACCGGCACCTTGCTATCCTTCGTGATACTGATAAATCCCACGGCGTCACTGAGCACCTTCTCAACTTGAGATTTGCCTTCCGGGGTTACGAGTCCCAGTTTTTGAAGAGAATCGAGAACCGTCTTAGCGACCTTAATCTGCTCCTCTGATGCTCCGCTTGTCTCAAGCTCCTCGACCGCTGATGCGAGGGCATTGAGGCCCTTGACATCGTTGCCCCACGGACTCGCCATGAAACGCTTGTACCCGTCGCCAGCAAAGTCCATCACCGCGAAGCCAGCCGTGGTGTCGGGTATCTTTTGAAGCAAGGGCTCATCCAAAAGAGACGGCGCCACAAGGGCCTTTTGCTGGGGCGCTGAATCTCCCTCCTTTTTTGAGCAGCCGATGAGGGGCGACGTCGCGAGCGAGGCGCAGAGGCAGGTTGCGAGAAGGTATGGGGAGCGGGAGATCTTCATACAGACGGCCTTTTCAGAGGTGGCAAACGACAGCAATGTCTCCCCCCGTTATTAGCTGGAACGTGTCGGTATCACAAGGGATCTCTGCCCTCGCCGCAGAAGAAAGTAGCCAAACTCGACCGGAATGGTGCGGGATCTGACCTCCCTGGATGCCCGGAGAGGGGCGTAGATGGCCGGGGACGACAAATACTGATTGCTAACCTGGTTAACGACCGATTTAATGGGAGTAGCCGGTCAGGGTGGTTCTGGCCGATGTGATATTTTCTTCTATGGCGTTAACCCGGCTCGACTGCCACCTCTATCGAGGAGATAAAGCGGCTCATGACGTGTCGTCGTTTGTCGCGTTCAATCCAGAGATGACGCCATCTCGGATGATCTTTGCGGGATCCTCCGCCGCCCGTGACAGTCTCGGCAGTCAGGTGGCGTACCGTTTGGCGATCGATTACTTCCTCAGGGGCGTGGAGGATTCTTACGCAGCAATAGCCGCCAAGCCGCAGCTCGGCAAGGGCGAGGAGTCGGTTGTGAAGGTGCTAGAGGACGCTTTCCGAAGCGCTAACTCCTCTGTGTATTCTTTTGGTCACAAACTTTCAGCCGGAGGTCGCATGGCCGCCTCGCTGCTGGGGGTTGCTATTCAGGATGGAAGGATCGCGACCGGCAGGGTTGGGTTTGGAAGCGTCTACCTGTTTCGAAAGACTCAGCTCTATCCTTTCTTTGAGGCGCCGGAGGGAGAGGTCGATAAGGTAGGGGACGCGCAGGAGTTTCCTGATATCTTTGCGACCCGCACATACTCATTCGTCGGCACCAATTCTTTGGTTGATGTTGAGATGGCGTCGGTTGAGTTGCAGGGCAACGATATTATCTGTGCTTTTTCCCGCCCGCTGACCAGTCTCAATGAAACGCTCCTCTTCGAGTCGCTTGAGGCGCTTATCGCTGACGGCTTTCCCCTTGTTGCTCAGGATGATCCTGCCGCCCGTCTCTGTCACGATGTCTTTACGGAGCCGGAAACGCTCTCGTACGCGCTCCTCGCCTCGGTGGGGCCTGATGTGGTGTATTGCTCTCGTCCGGTTGCTTCGGGTTTCTGAATTCGACTGCTACAGATTACCCAGCGGCCCAATGTGGTCAGGGCAAAGCTCGATCCTCTCAGTCGCAAGGTGGAGCGCTTCTTCAATTTTTCTGCGAAGTTTGCGAAAGCTCACCGGCTTTACGAGGTAGTCCGTAGCTTGCAGCTCAAGAACCTCTGCTACCTCATGCACCGCGCTGAGTGCGCTCACGAAGATCACGGGAAGTGTCTCTTGTCGCAAATTTCTACGGATATGCACAAGGAGCTCCTTGCCTGACATGTCTGGCATCACCTGATCGCAGAGAACAAGATGTACGCTCTCGCGCGAAATAATCGAGGACGCCTCTCTACCGTTTGCCGCTTCGTGTATGGACTCAAATCCAAGTTCGGTGAGCATGTCTTTGAGAACCGCTCTTGCGCTTGGAGCATCGTCGACGATGAGGACTGATAGTGGACTGTACGTGTTTCCGTTCATGATAATCAGCGTGCTATGCCTTGGTAAGTCATTGGTCGGCAGATAGGCCGCCGGACTTGAGAGGTGTTGTTGGGGTCTTGGGGAACATTCGCGGGATCGTTGAGGTTTTCCTAAATTCCTATTGTTGTTGGTTGGTTATGTTGTCCGGGCGTTGCGTTGTGCTGCCCGGTTCGGTCGACACGATCTCCGATACGTGGGAATGTCCCGACTCGGACGTGATGTGGAGTCTTATGGAAGAACCGAAAAACCTACTTGGGGAGGAGTCGAGCCCCTACTTGCGCCAACATAAAGACAACCCCGTCTGGTGGCATCCTTGGGGAGATGCGGCTTTTGAGAGAGCTCGCAGAGAGGATAAGCCGGTCTTTCTCTCGATTGGGTACTCTACCTGCTATTGGTGTCACGTCATGGAACACGACTCCTTCGAGCATGAGGAGGTCGCACGAGTCCTGAACGAGAACTTCGTCAGTATCAAGGTCGACCGTGAGGAGTTCCCCGACGTCGATCAGATCTACATGGATGTGGTGATGGGCATTCACGGTCACGGAGGATGGCCGATGTCGGTGTTCTTAACTCCTGACCGACAACCGTTCTGGGGCGGCACGTTCTTTTACCGCGCGAACTTTATCGGCATCCTTCAGGCGATGGCCGACGCGTGGAAGAACGACCGAGCCAAGGTTTCGACATCGAGCGCGGAGCTGACCCGATTCCTTGAGTCCCGAAAGCCCAAGCTCGCGGAGGCTCCGATCGATGTGAACGTGCTCGGGCTGGCTCTGCACCAACTCTTCAAACGTTACGACCGTGATTTCGGTGGCTTCGGTCAGGCTCCGAAATTTCCTCCGACGCAATCGCTCGGCTTCCTGCTGAGGGCGCATGCTGTTCGACCTAACGCCGCGGCGCTTGAGGCCGTGACAACAACCCTGTCCGGAATGGCGCGCGGCGGTTTTTACGATCAACTCGGTGGAGGATTTCATCGATACTCAGTCGACGCTGAATGGAAGATACCTCACTTCGAGAAGATGCTGTACGACAACGCGCTGCTCGCACCGCTCTATCTCGACGCGTACCGAGTTACGGGGGAGCCGCTGTATCGGGTCGTCGCGGAACGCACCCTTGAGTACATCGCCCGTGATATGACCGCGCCCGAGGGTGGCTTTTTCGCCGCCGAGGACGCGGGAGAGGTAAATCGGGAGGGGGAGTTCTACTCGTGGACGCAAGAGGAGATCCGAGCGGTTCTTCCACCGGCGATGGCAGAGTGGTTCTGCGCCCTCTACTCGGTTACCCTTGAAGGGAATTTTGAGCACGGTCGCTCCGCGCTCGTCATTCCGTCGAATGAAGCGTGGCGAGAGAGTGAGTCCCAAGAGATTCGAGACGCTCGGCTGCTGCTGCTTGACGCTCGCGCGAAGCGTCCGCGACCACATCGGGACGAAAAGATTTTGACGGGTTGGAATGGGCTTGCGATCACCGCGCTCTGCCGCGGCTATCAGGTGCTTGGACGAGAGGACTTTCTCGATTCCGCGCTGCGCGCGGCTACATTTATAGAACGCTCACTTGTCATTGATGGACGACTGCAGCGGCGATACTGCGCCGGCCAAGCGGGAATACCAGCTCTTCTTGAGGATTACGCGTATCTGATCGGGGGGTATCGAGCGCTTTTCGAGTCGACCGGTGACGCCTCGTGGATTGAGCGCGCCGCCGTCCTTCAGCGTGAGCAGGACAGGTATCTCTGGAGTGGAGAGCGTCGGGCTTACGTTAGCTCCGCCGCCCCCGGCCTCATCGTTCATATGACGGAGTGGGTTGATGGCGCCGCCCCTTCGCCCAACGGAGTATCTTTATCCAATTTGCTTGTCCTTGCTGAGGTGACCGGCGATCCGGCTTTTGCTTATCGAGCGCAACTTTTAGAGCAGGGGATACCTCAGGAAGCCTCATCTCTTCCGATGGTTTATATGTCAACCCTTAATGGTGTCATGTTGCGTATGGCAGGCGCCGCGACCTGTTCCGTTATCGCTTCGACTCGTGAGGAGAGTCCTCCCACCGAGGTTCGAGAGCTGTGGAGGCGGTTCCTTCCCTTTGCCACGGTGGTATGGGGAAGAAAAGGCGCCAAGAATGCGAAAATGCTTGAAAGTCGGGGTGCTCTCGGGGATAAAGCTACGATGTACGTGTGCCGGCATTCGGCCTGTCAGGAACCCACCGTTGATGTGGAGCGGGCAGTGCGATTATGCTCTAGCACGCCTATCACCTTCGGTGAGTAGCCAACGCAGATTCTAACCCTCTCGTTAACCTATGAAGCAATACCTCGACCTGATCAGAGACGTTCTTGAAAACGGAAAGCCAGAAGCTGGTGTAGAAAAAAACGGAGCTATCGTTCGCCCCGATCGTACCGGAGTTGGTACCTACTCGGTATTCGGGCGGCAGATGAGGTTCAATCTCGAGCACGGGTTCCCGCTCGTGACGACAAAGAAGGTTCACCTCAAATCGATAATCTACGAGCTCCTGTGGTTCCTGAACGGCGAGACCAATATCAAGTATCTCAAAGACCACAACGTCACGATCTGGGATGAGTGGGCCGACGCTAACGGCGATCTCGGTCCGGTCTACGGAAAACAGTGGCGCTCATGGGAAGGCCCTCGCGGAAAGGTCGATCAGATTAAACGAGCGGTTGAGACAATTAAATCCAACCCCTCAAGTCGAAGGATCGTCGTGATCTCGTTCAATCCGGCGGACCTTCCCGAGGTAGCCCCGCCAGCGTGCCATACGCTCTTTCAGTTCTATGTTTCCGGCGACAAACTCAGCTTGCAGCTCTATCAACGCTCAGCGGATCTTATGTTGGGCGTTCCGTTCAACATCGCGAGCTACGCGCTCCTTTTGATGATGGTAGCGCAGGTAACGGGTCTCAAGCCGTATGAGTTCGTGCATACCTTTGGTGATGTGCACATCTACTCCAACCACGTTGAGGGCGCGTTGCTCCAACTTGAGCGTGAGCCACGACCACTTCCGACCATGAAGCTCAATCCGAACGTGGCCGATCTCTTCTCGTTTGCTTACGAGGATTTCCAATTAGAGGGGTACGAGCCTCACGAACGCATCAAGTTTGACATCGCGGTGTAGCCATGTCGAAGCCGACCATCGCCGCAATCGTCGCCATGGATGAGGGGCGTGTCATTGGGAAGGAGGGTGCGCTGCCGTGGCATCTGCCCGAGGACCTAGCGCACTTTAAGTCGAAGACCTCCGGTCATTTTGTACTCATGGGGCGCAAGACGTGGGAGTCGTTGCCGCCGAGGTTTCGCCCACTTCCTGGTCGGGTGAATATCGTGATGTCTCGCACCCCCGCGGCTCTCGATCTACCGGAGGGAGTGCATGGCGTCGGGTCGTTTGCGGATGCTCTCAAGATAGTTGAGCAGCTCAGCGTGCCCGGGCAGATCCTCTGGTGCATCGGGGGCGCTGAGCTCTATGCTGCAGCGCTGCCGCTATGCGATGAGCTTCATCTCACCCTCGTGCACGGTCGTCATGCCGGGGACGCGCGATTCCCAGCCTTTGAGGAGAGCTTTGACGAGGTTTCATCGCGTGCGGGGGAGCAATGCTCGTTTAAGGTGTATCGGTCCGCTTGCGGTAGATAGTCGCTGCGTCGCATCCGTTGCTGTCTCTTGTGGAGACACAGCCTACTCGAAAAGATTCTGAAAAGAGGCTCTTTCGATATCTCTTTAGCAGGGTGGTGAAAAATGGTTCCGTCGCGAGCATTTTGAGAGTTTAGACGAAACGAGGCGGAGATGGCGAAAAAACCGCAGACGTATCCCCTGAGATACGTTGAGGATTTTTTTGACGTCTCAAACGAAGTTGCAGTCAAACTTTCGAAATGCGCAGCAGGAAATCATTTTTCACCACCCTGTTAGGCGGTAATATCAAGTAACCGAGTTGACCCCGGGGTTTCCTCTGGTGTTGCCTTTTCGGGGTCGTCTAGATCGTGGTCCCGCTTGTCTTTAAATCTGCGGTGGGCGTAGCCGCCGGACTCCTCTCTTAAGAGGTCTGAGCTCGGTGTCACTCTGCGGGTTGCCGCAAAGCGTTCAATCTCCTTCGTCGCCGCGACCAGCGAGTGCTGATTCCATTCAGTTTTCATCGTGCCCTCCGTGGCAGGCGGGGTTTTCTCTCCGCATGGGAGGTATCGGCACGTTGCTGAATGCCCTAAAGGGGGTGGGGGGATGTGCGTTGTCGGCGAAGAAAGCGTCGAGGCGTGTTCTCCCAGCGACCTGAAAAATCTAATCCTGTTACCCGTTTTGCCAGGACGACGCACCCGATCGCCGAGCGTTAGGAAGATAGGCACCTTGGGCTGAGGCACCGAGGAAATATTCAACGTATCTGAGTGGATATGCCTCGCCTTCTTTCAAATCCCGGCCGCCTTGTTCGTAGCCCTGCTAGGACCGTTTCGTAGGAGAGGTTCGTAAGATCCTCGTAAACCGCGCGATTTCGCCCCCGGTCGTCAAGGTACCGCCTGGTTTGGTCGAACCATTTGATAAGCCTGAGGAAATAAAACCGAAGGCCTGCGAGTACTTCGCAGCATCTTAAGGGGTATATGATGAGGGAAGGTAAAAACACCGCTATCTACGTAGGCTTCGATGACTTTGAGCATCCCGAGTTGGCGACTCCGGAGAAGAACCTCCTGAGAGCTATCCTGCTCAATGCGATCGCCGATGTGAACAGGCCGGGCGAGTTCTCTCGACGAGCGAAGGATTACTTCCTGAGCAAGGAGGACGACTACATCTTTTCGTTTCAATCGGTGTGTTCGTTCCTTAACATCAACCCCCATCACATCCTCGTGCTCACCGGTCTCGAGCAATCGGACCGGTATGTTGTGAGGAAGCCGCTTAAAAGCGCCGACGGAGTGACGGAGGGTGATGAGAAGGGAGTTCCTGTGCCGACGGAGTCCTGACTCGGTTGCTATCCCGCGCTGTGATCCGATACGCTCCGTGCCATGCGAGTGCAGTCGGATACTACCCAAGAAGAGTTCGTCGGGCTTACCTTTATTCATCGTTTGTGCGCCGATCCCACGGCGCCTCTGATTGTTTTGGTCCACGGGCGGGCTGGATCGGCCCAGGTGATGTGGGCTTTTGAGCGGACACTTCCCGAGCGCGCGCATGTTGTCTCGTTTCAGGCATTTTTGCCCGATGTCCTTGGCGGGTTTAGTTGGTGGGATATGGCCTCTGACCAGCCCCTCGAACCGGCCATTATGGTTGCTCGGGACCGTTTTCATTTCGCCCTTGAGCGCTACATTGAATTATTCTCTCTCCAGCCGAGCAAGCTCGTAGCGGCTGGGTTTTCGCAAGGTTCAGTTATGCTCTCGGCCGTTATGTTGACCGGGGTTGTCCGCTTCGATGGTCTGGGGATACTAGCAGGCTTCGTATCGAATGTTGGTGAAGGGCGGCTTATACAGGGGCGCCCCGATATCTTTGTGGCGCACGGCACCTCCGATGAGGTTCTGTCGGTGGAGAAAGCTCGTAAGGGTGTTGAGCGTCTTCGGTCGTATGGCCTGAATGTGAACTACGTCGAGGAGGATGGGGTGGGGCATAAGCTCGGTATTCAGGGGATGCGCGCACTGAAGGAGTGGATGTCCCGCGTGGCAGGTTTTGTCTCGCCTCCTTAAGTAACTTTCTGAAATCTCAGAGGATCCCTTTTTTTCGGGCTTTCGAAGCCTTTCCGAGATGCCTCTCATCCTAAGGAACGTACAGCTCTCTACCTAGCGCCATGGGAATAGCAACGATCAACAACGTGATAACGGGGGAGTTTATCACCAGGCTGGCGTCCGGCTCGTCTGACTCAACCCCTAAGGTCGGGCTCAACAAGGAGCCCGATGAACCGATCTCCGTTACCCTTCAACGCGGAGCCCGAGGAGCCGGTGCTGCCATCCAGTCCCTTAACGCCGGTATCTCGTTCATCAACATCGCCTCTGACTACACACGAAACATGCTCGATGTCGTGAAGGGGCTCGACACCCTTGTCCAAAAGGCCGGGCGCGGGAACATCCCTCCAAGCAAGGCTAAGCTCTACAAGAGCCAATTTGATGAGCTCTCGAGGGCGTACTCGGAGCTTGTTGCTGGCTCGGTTGTTAAAGGCAGGGACCTTCTCTCCACAGAAGAGATGGCGGCATCACTGAAGCAAGGTGGTCTCGACTCCGCTAAAGTTGACGAGCTTCGGGTTGCTTTCAATAAGGTAACCTCCTTTTCGGGTGGTGAAACCCCGACAGGTGACGCGACGAATTCGAGTTCCCAGCTCTTTCCGGCGCAGGAATTTTATCGAGCCCTCCGACAGGCTACGCGAGACCCTGAGGACCCCGCTCAAAATGATGACGGGTCCGCCGCCTTTAACAAGATTCGGGTTGCGGTTAGAGAGATTAAAGAAAAGGTCGAGCAAAACATCACAGCGCTCGATGATGCCGCGTCTCTCGTACAACGGAATATCGAGCTGGTACGAGCAACGGGGTTCGCGCTGCTCGACGCCTCTCAGAGTGTGAGTGGCCAAAAAGATGCCGAGATGCTCGCGCTGGAGATCCGGGGAGCTATCCGTTCTAAAGCCGCGGGTAACCTGTCAGAGGCGCATAACCTCAACGCGATGCTTGCGGCGGGACTCCTCTCGGTTTCGAAGAAGGATGGCTAGGTGGGGTTGGTGTGAAGGGCTTTGGACTACAAACCTCGCCTGGACTAAGGGAAGCAGTCGTCTCTCAAAAGGCGCGCGAGGGTCTCTTCTCTAACTACCGTGCTAGGTAGTTAGATGGACTCAAGTTTACCGGATTACCATCCGATCTCTCTAGTTGGGGCGTTGCTCAAGGGAATTGGAAGCTGAATCCTGAGTTTTCTGGGCTCTTTGAGGACGGACCCGCTTCTGCTAGGATCATATCCGCAATCGGTTAATATTTTTGATACGTTATGAACGGTGAAAGTTTTGTAAGATTCGGGGAAAACGCAGGGTATCTCGCCGAGCTGTACCAGCTCTACCTTTCGGACCCGTCACTTGTGGATCCAGCGTGGGTTGAGTTCTTCCGGTCCCTCGATCATACGGGGGTCTCAAACGGCTACACGAACGGTCACGCCAACGGGCACGTTAATGGACACGCTCGGCCTGTAGAGGCAATTCGTCTCTCTGTTTCAAACGATGTGGTCGGGGAGAGGCTCGTTGAGGGGTTCCGGGCTTATGGACACGCTGCCGCTCACCTCAGTCCACTTGAAGCCGGCGGAATGAAGGCCGAGGCTCCAGCCGAGCTGCAGCTCTCGCACTACGGCGAAGAGCGAGATCCCTCTCAGATAACGTTCTCTGGAGTTTCGTTCGCTGGACGCTCCTATTCATCGTGCGCACAACTCGTGCAAGCGCTTCGAGAGACATATTGCGGCACTATCGGCTACGAATACGCGCACCTCACGAAAGTCGAGGAGCGCAGGTGGTTGCAGGCCCGAATTGAGGGAAGGGCCCCTACGTTCTCCGCTGAGGAGAGAAAGCAGATCCTGAGAGACCTCATTCGAGCTGAGCTTTTCGAGTCTGAGCTCCACAGGAAGTATGTTGGCACGAAGCGATTCTCCCTTGAGGGTAATGACACGTTGATTCCGATGCTCTCCGTTCTCGCTTCATCCAGCGCTCAAGCGGGGGTGAAGGGGATAGTGTGTGGTATGGCGCACCGCGGTCGTTTGAACGTGCTGGCGAACTCTATAGGTAAGCCGCTCGCCACGATCTTCGCGGAGTTCGAGGATAAGACCGTAGCTACCATCGCGGGAGCTGGAGACGTAAAGTACCATCTCGGATGGGAGACCCGCCGTGCTCCGAGCGGCGCCGAGATTGAGCTCTCTATTGTGCCGAATCCATCTCACCTCGAGTTTGTAAATCCCGTTGTTGAGGGGGTCGTTCGGGCTCTCCAGGACAGGAACGACCGCGACAATCGTGGAGCGTACCTTCCGCTCGCGATGCACGGTGACGCCGCTTTCGCTGGGCAGGGAATTGTCTTTGAGACCATTAACTACTCTGGGATCGGTGGATACTACACCGGTGGAACGTTCCACATCGTGATCAATAACCAGATCGGATTTACGACAACTCCGGACGAGTCGCGGTCAACACGGTATTGTACAGACCTCGCTAAGGGGATTGATTGCCCGGTGTTTCATGTGAATGCTGAGGACCCAGAGGCCTCGTGTTGGTTGACCCAACTGGCATTGGAGTACCGCATGGCGTTCGGTAAGGACGTTATCATTGACCTGATCGGCCACCGAAAGCACGGTCATAACGAGGGCGATGACCCGAGCTTTACCCAGCCTGGGACCTACGCGGAGGTTAAGGGTAAGAAAGTTATCTGGCAACAGTACGCTGAGCGTCTGGTGAACTCTGGCGTGGTCACGCAGGCCGACGTCGACGCTGAGGTTGAAGCGTATAAGAACGAGTTCGCCGCGGCCTCCGAGGGTGTGGGCGGCTCCGTCGGAACCGAGGCGTGTGGGATTCACGGTCGACTTGAGGTTCCTCTCACTGATACCGGCGTGAAAAAGGAAACGCTCCTTACGATCGCACGCTCGCTTACCCAGTGGCCTGAAGAATTCAAGCCACACCCTAAGCTTCAAAAGATTATCGAGAAACGTGTAGAGACCGTTGAGGCGGGAGAGGGAATTGAGTGGGGAGTGGCCGAGGCGCTCGCCTTCGGTTCTCTCGGGCTCGAAGGTCGCTCGGTTCGTCTGAGTGGTCAGGATTGCTGCCGTGGAACATTTAGTCACCGGCACCTCGTGCTGGATGATTTTGAGGCCCGCGGTACCTTCAGCCCGCTTGTGGAGCTCGCCCAGCGCGAGGGGGCCGCAGGATTGTTCGAGGTCTATAACAGCTCGCTCTCAGAGGCGTCCGTTCTTGGATTCGAGTTCGGATATTCGGCAACCAATCGGGACGCGCTGGTGATGTGGGAGGGTCAGTTCGGAGACTTCGCGAACGGCGCTCAGGTTATCATCGATCAATTTATCACAAGCTCAGAGTCGAAGTGGGGCCAGCTCTCTGGTGTCGTAATGATGCTCCCTCACGGCTACGAGGGGCAGGGGCCGGAGCACTCCAGCGCCCGTTTAGAGCGATATCTTCAGATGTGCGCTGAGGGGAATATGCGGGTGTGCTATCCATCGACAGCCGCGCAGCACTTCCACTTGATGCGTCGTCAAGGGCTCTCCGAGATTAAACGACCGCTCATCATCATGACCCCGAAGAGTCTCCTTCGCTTACCAGCGGCGATGAGCTCGCTCAAGGATATGGTCAAGGGGACGTTCCAGTCCGTGCTTGAGACAGACCTGTCCGGCAAGAAGGCGTGTAAGAATCTTGTCTTCATGACCGGTAAGGTTGGCCACGATGTACAGGCAGCGCTTCAGGGCGCCGATAAGGTCTCGGCTCGCTTGATTCGAGTCGAGGAGCTCTATCCGTTCCCGCAGGATGAGATCGCGCGTATCCTCAAAGAGACCGGCGCCAAGAGCGCCTTCTGGGTACAGGAGGAGCCGCACAACATGGGTGCGTGGAGCTACGTCGCGCCGCTTTTGCGGGAGACCCTTGGTTTCGACCCTGTGTATATCGGGCGTCCGGCTTCAGCCGCAACCGCGACGGGGTCCTCAAAGCACCACGCGATTGAGCAGAAGGCGATTGTCTCCGAACTGCTCGCTCGATTGACTAAGTAGGATTATCGGAAAGGCTTTCGGTGGGGAAATACGCGGAGATTTTCGCGTGTTTCCCCTATCTTTTTGGTGTACTCTCTGGCGCATGTACGCCGTCTTCTACGACCTCGAAACCACCACCAAAAATACCGTCGGTCAGATCCTTAATTACTCATTTATCCTCGTCGATGACACTCTGAAGCCGATCGGGGAGCTCTCAGGGTTGGTAAAGATAAATCGGCTCCAACTTCCTGAGCCTGGCGCTATCCTCGCGAATCGAACCGATGTGCTTGATCACCAAAGGATCGCGACCGATACCGAGCCACAAGCGATGAGGAAGATCGAGCAATTCCTCTCCTCGTGTATTCAAACCGCGCAGGGGGCGATCGCCTTCGTTGGATACAACTCATCACGGTTCGATCTGAACTACCTGCGCACAAGCTTTATCCGAAACGGGATTAATCCGTATTTTAAGGGGCTGCTCTCTACCAGGGACCTTTTGCACGCGGTTCATAAGGCGTACCTCACGAACACCGAATTTCGCGAAAAGGTGCGCGCTCAGTGTAAGGGCGAAAAACGTCTATCGCTCTCTCTGCAGACGGTCAGTCACGCTTTGGGGCTCTTGGAAGGAGTTCAGGCTCACGAATCGCGAGAGGATGTTCTTTTGACCATTAAACTCGCGGCGTGGTTGCAGGAGCGGTGCCAGGTAGATGTTCGTACCTATGAGGCGTATGAGGGTGTGTCGCTCCACTCTACGGTGCGAAGTGGATCGGTCTACGAGATCGAGGAGCCGAACTACGATCTTTTGGAGGGAAGCTACAGTAGGCGGGTGCCGATGTGTCTTCTTGATGAGAATAAACGAGCGTCTCTGTGGGTGAATCTTGAGCGATACGCTGAAGAGCCATCACCACGTTCGATCTCGTGGCGTCAGTCCATGAAACACTCATTTTTTACCTCGGGGCGAGCGGTGGCGACCCCTGAGGTTCAACAGCTTGCGCGGAAGGCTTTAGCGCAATTCAAAAACGTGACGCTCTCTAACTATTTCGAGAAAAGTGAGGCGGATATCGAGCAAGATATCTATCGGCTCGATTTCGACGCGCAGGATGTGTACTACCGTGCGCTCCGGGAGGGAACGAAGGATCTCCTGGCGGGCACAACCAACCCTGACGCGAAGAAGTTGTGGGTCCGGTATCAGCTCGCGAACGCAGAGCTTAGCCTCGCAGACCCTAGGTCGGCCGATCTTTTACGTCAGTACGCTACCTACCGGTACGGTGGGAAGTTGCAGCTCGTAAAAGCCATTCGAAACCCTAACGATCCGGATAATTACCATCCAAAGCTATCCGATATGATGGCCGAGCTCGTGCGCTCCAAGGACATCGCCGTGCAAGAGGATAATGAAGCCGATATCAAGTTGCTGGATTCGTTGGAGCGCTTCTACCGTGACTCCGAGATCGTCCGCGTCGCTGGGGATGAGCTGGTGCCGGGGTGGGCGCGGGTTGCGGTGTAGGGAGAGCGTCCCGAATTCGCACCCCGGGAGGGCGACCGTTCCCGGTCGCCGCAATGCGCGCTGTCCAACCATCTCTGCCGTGGATTCCGACACGGTGGTCAGGAATGACCGCCCTCCCGTCGTGCTAGCCCCGTATGATCACCTCAAAAACCCCACCTCATTCTCCTTTCTTATGCTTGAGGGTTGGCCCCGGAGGGGGTAGGATTGGGAGCCGATTATTACCGTCTTTTTTCTCTCTTTTTGAGGCGACGTGTCGCAGTTCGTTCACCTCCATCTTCATACCCAATACAGCCTCCTCGACGGGGCTAATAAGCTCAAAGAAGTTATCGCGCACGCGGCGCAACTCGGCCAGCCAGCGATAGCCATGACTGATCACGGTAATATGCACGGTGCCGTTGAGTTCTACTATGAGGCGAAGAAGGGCGGGATTAAGCCTATCATTGGGTGCGAGCTCTACGTCACGCCCGGTTCGCGGCATGAGCGAAAGATGCGGGCGCAAGGTGGTGCCGGTACGTGCCACTTAACCGTGCTCGCCGCGAACAAGACCGGTTATCACAACCTCTGCAAGCTCTCCAGCTTGGCATACAAGGAGGGGTTCTACTTCAAGCCGCGGGTCGATCACGAACTGCTGGAGCGATACTCTGAGGGTTTGATCGTGTTGAGCGGCTGTCTCGCTGGCGAGGTCGCTCAGGCCACCATGGTCGATGACTACAAAGGGGCGAAGGAGCTTGTTGAATTCTACGCCAGGACCTTCAAGGACCGCTACTACCTCGAGCTTCAACCCCATCCGATCGATGATCAGCGAAAGCACAATTCCGCTATTATGGATCTTGCGCAGACCGTTGGTGTGCCGCTCGTTGCCACCACAGATTGCCACTACCTGAACAAGGATGATCACTTCGCGCAGGAGGTGCTCATGTGCATCTCCACCGGAAAAACCGTTCTCGATCCCGACCGTCTCCGCCATGAGGGGTTTACCCTTCACTTGAAGACCGAGCAGGAGATGATCAGGGAGTTCGAAAATAACGATCGGTGCACTGAGGCGATCCGTAATTCAGCGCTGATCGCGTCCCAATGTGACCTCTCGCTTGAGTCAAAGACGTATTACATGCCTAAGTATGAGTGTGCCGATGAGCGCCCACTCATCGACATCATGGCAGAGATGGCCCGTGAGGGGCTTACGAGCCGCGAGGACGCGCTCTCGGCGCTCCCTGGGTGGGGGCCTGCGATGAAGCAGCAGTACCTCGACCGACTCGAGGAGGAGATATCGCTGATCGGCAAGATGGGGTTTGCCGGCTACTTCCTTGTGGTGGCGGACTTTATTGTGTGGGCAAAGGACCACGCTATTCCGGTTGGGCCGGGCCGTGGATCCGTAGCGGGATCGCTCGTCGCGTACACCATGCGAATCACCGAAGTGGACCCGATCTCGAATAAGTTGTTCTTCGAGCGTTTCCTGAATCCAGAACGTATCAGCATGCCTGATATCGACGTGGACTTCTGTATTCACGGGCGTGAGCACGTGATCAAGTACGTGATCGAGAAGTACGGTAAAGAGAAGGTTTCGCAGATCGCGACCTTTGGAACCCTCAAGGCTAAAGCGGCGATCAAGGATGTCGGCCGCGCGCTCGGCATGAGCTATGCCGAGACTGATCGTATCGCGCAGCTCGTGCCA
>JAIXQT010000227.1 GCA_027485595.1 Pseudomonadota bacterium
AGCTAGGAGAGCGCGAGAATGCAGGGAGAAAACGCGCGCAGGTGTATCCGCTGCGATACAGCGAGCACGTTTTCTCCCGAAGACGACGCGATCTCGTAGCGCAGCGAGCCGCAGCCCAGAGGATTTTTGAGATGGCTTCTACGCACGCCACAACGCTTGGTAGTTTGGTCCGTGAGAGTGGGGCTGGGCGGTCGGAAGCTTCATTCGAACACGAAGCACCCGACTGAACGAACTTCCAACGATCAACGCCTCACCCGGACTTAGCGCCGGCAGGTCATCGAGCATCTCTTTGTCGCATGCCCCTGTAGCGCGTTCGACGAGAGCTCTGTCGGTAATTCCAATCAGTCGATGAACCAGAAAGGTACCAATCTGACTCATAATGTCCTCGGGAATATCACCCGGCCGCTGCGTGCACACACACAACGCCAGTCCGTACTTGCGACCCTCTTTCGCAACGACGCGGTAGGCGTCTAACGGAAAATCTCGCGAGAACGCCGACGCAGTACCGTGAAGTACTTGATGGGCCTCATCCACAACGAGGAGAAGCGGCCGCTCCATAAAGACACGCTGACGTGCCAACTCTAACAGTCGTCGCGCTACAGCGTTCGCAACGATCTCTCGGACGTGATGGGTCGACGAGAGGAATTCAAAGGAGACGCGCAGGACAGAGACCGCTTCATCAAGGAGGAAGGTATCGAGGTCGGAGATAAGGGATGGAGCGGTATGAGGCGCGAATATCGGGGCGAGATCCCCTCGCGTTAGCACCTCGTGAGCTCTGTGGATAAGTCCGGCGCAGGCCGATAGTTCTTCGTTATTGCTACCTCCCCAAAAACCACTCTCAGCCTGACTGCGATACATATCTACACACTCGAGCTCGATCTGTAACGGAAGTCGAAAGATATCGAAGTAATTCTCCCGCCTCTGCACTTCATACTTGAAGTCATCTATCGCTTGGTCATACACACGCTTCTGCTTGTGGGCTTTGGGAAATACACCGTCCGTAGCGAGCCTCGGGTCAAGGTGAAGAAGTTTCAAAGTCGTTATCGCAGAGCGAAGCTTAAACAACTGAAGGGGGGTCTCTGGCTCTAGAATCGCGACCAGATCCGCTTCGGTGAGTTGAAAAAATGGGAGTGACACTGAGGAGGAGTTCGTTATATCGCGACTCGACATCCCGAAGTGCGTGTGAAAGACCGAGTCTCCAAGTGTTTCGTACTCGCCCGTGAGATCCAGCAGGATTACCTTGGAGCGGTGCCGAGCACATTGTTCAACGAGCCGCGCGACAGAGCAACTTTTTCCTCCGCCGGAGCTCCCCACGATCGCAAGATGCCGTCCGAACACCTTCTCCGGAGGAAGCGCTACATGCAACGACTCATCACGGGTCGCGCTGGCGAGATCAAGGAGAAGGGAGTCGGACTTCTGTGGATCGACATGGGCTCGGTCCTCGCACAGCGCCTGCGCAATCTCATGCTCACACCGCTCAGCATGCGCGCCAACGCCAGGAAGCTCTCTCGCCCCCGGCGTGAGCGCTCCGCTCTTTTCATCAACGGTCGCCACAAGTCTCACCTCAGCTGCGGTGTGCTGCGCCCTGTGAAGAGACACGACCTCCCCGATAACCCGCCTCGTGTTCATGTGAAACGAAAGAAGCTCTCCGACCCTCAAGAGCGCGGCGTAGGCGGGATTGATTGCGAGATGGGCCCGGACGCCCGATGTCGCGGTTATAACACCCAGCGGAGCTGGCCCGACCTGCACTCGTCGCAGAGCCTCTTTTTCGACTCGCTCTTTGGGTGACCGAGATGTAGATGCTGGAGGTACGCTCATGCCCGCTTGTCGATTGTACAATCCTCCGAGAGGTCTGCTCCTACCTCTCATTGTGCGAGAACAGTGGACAGCGGGCTCGGATGCGATCCATCCGATGAGCAGCCCTGCACGTGCCCTAGCTATTGTAAGGGTACCATACGAAAGCCGCCTATCCTCTCAGAATATGGCGGCACCGCTAAGTATTGCCGAACACATCTCCGCAACGATCGCCAATACGAGTGCGCGGAACCCCACCACCATGATGACGCCTGGTTTTTCATGTCTCCCGTCGAGCTTACCGCTCAGATCGTATCGGAGGTGCTTGACGATGCCCCATACGAACCATTTCATTCACTCTTCAACGAATGCGGTTTTCAAAGATTTCCATCTATCACGTTCGCGAGCAGTCTGTTCCCGACTGATTATCTCAGGGGCCGCGCGGTACTCGCATCCCGCGAATGACCGATCGTTCTGTGCAAAACAACACCAATCTACGCCCGATCTCTGCGAATTACTGGTGCTTCACTGAGCGGCGTTTTTGGCACTATAAGGCGGAGAATACGTTCAGTGGAAAACCAATACCCCGTCGAACATATCCCCATGGTTGCTGAAAAAACTGACGAGAAAAAATGGTGGAAATGCTGGACCAACATCGAGCCCACCTACCGCGACACCCTCACCAAAACGGTCTTAGGGTCTACCGGCGAGCCGTTCTTTCGGATCTCAAAGTAGAAGTTCCGTCCCTTGGCATCCGGTGCGGAGGTCGTGGCGATAACGTTATCGTGCTCCACGATATCACCCGTCTTGACGGCGACGGCTCCGAGGCGACCGTAGAGAGAG
>JAIXQT010000118.1 GCA_027485595.1 Pseudomonadota bacterium
CGGGCACCTCAACTCCGACCCCAACAGCCACGGCAACCTACACACCAACCGAGACCGACACTCCGATTGCTACTCCGACCTACACGGCGACAGCAACACCGACCGAATCACCAACCCAATCCGCTACGGCAACTTCAACGGGCACCTCAACTCCGACGCCAACAGCCACGGCAACCTACACACCAACCGAAACCGACACTCCGATCGCCACTCCGACCTACACGGCAACAGCAACTCCAACCGAGTCACCAACCCAATCCGCTACGGCAACTCCAACACTCACACCTACGCCATCACCAACAAACGTGCCCACGGAGACGCCGACTCACGTCCCCTCTCATACGCCGACCCTCACTCCATCACCGACCCACTCGCCCTCCCCGACCGCGACAAGAACACCAACCAGTACCCAAACGCAAACCCCAACAAGAACCCCGACAAGAACGCCCTCCTCAACACCCACCAGAACATTCACACCAACGATATCACCCTCGAGAACTCCAACCCCAACGCCTTCACCAACCTCAACCCGAACGCCTACTCGCACGCCAACCGCTTCAAGAACCCCGACGGGGACCCCAATCCGAACTCAATCTCCAACTTTTACGGCAACATTAACACCGACAAGCTCGCCGACCGTGACCCCATCAGCATCTCCAACCGCCACAGTAACTCCAACAGCCACCCCTTCCCTGGTCGACGTCACGTTTGAACTGACGATCGAGGAAACGCCCATAGCGGGGGCTCCAGTTGAGATCGATTCAACAACATACCTGACAGATGATCAGGGAATCATTACGGCCCAACTACACCCCACGGATTATCACACGGTAAAGTCGGCGTTAGCGGCGATTTCATTTGCGACTCAGTACGAAAGCGGAGCAACGTTCGCTGAACAAAGTCCGGTAACGATAGAGGCTGAAAGACTTATCAAGGCGACTGAACAGCCTTGTCGGATTTTCATCGATCAGAAGCCACATTTCTACTTTTCAACGAATAATCTATCCGACACCACGCTCGCAGTACCGTATTACTTTCGGTCGCTTAACTCACTATATTCAGCGACTGGGCGAGCGATCCAACCAGATCTCTTTCCTCCGGGCCTAAGCGGTTTCACAGTGCCGCAATCAGAGTTTCTGTACGGAGACCTGGTGCTCGGCATGTGGCAGATCCTTGGACAACAGATCGTCCTCTCACAGAGACCTCCTGTTTGTACGCAGAACGGAATGATTGAGCAGTGCACGACATACGACTCAGCTACTCAGCAACGCCCTTTCGAGTACACGAAGGGTGTCATCACCCGACTTTCACAGCGAGCCCTCAAAGTCGTCCGGACGGTGAGGAGAGGAAACTCCAGCGAGCGAGCTATTGTAAGCTTCATCTCTCGCTCGACTTCGGCACTTAGTAGAATACGGACGCTTCTTAAAATTAACGACCCTCGACCCAAGCTCCTGTGCAACTCAGTGCCCATTAATTGCGTCAAGGTTGCGGTACCCAAGAGTGCTCTTGTTAAGACGTTCACGGGCGTCTTTACCGGAACTATTCCACCGGCACTCAAGACCATCGTCGCCGAACATAAACGGAGCGTCCATACGTTCGCGAAGGAGATCAATAAGCTCCCGGATTATTATGTTGTGTGCGAATAATGCATGAGCGCAATAACGCTTCAATCGCGGCTTCATGTTTTGAAGGGAACATGATCATGCACGTTCAACATGCGGCTTCAGGACCCCTTGTTCCACTTCCTCAACGAAGGGCCTCACAATCATCTCGTAAGCCCCTGGCATCCCGCCAGTTGGAGCATCCACAAGGGCTTTAATCTCCTCAAGGAGCGCATCCTCAGCGCGTTTGTAGAGACCGTCCCACGCCCGCATCACATCGGCGAGTAGTGGCGCACTCTCTCGAAACGTGGTCGCCAGTCGGGTAGCCACGTGGGCGGGGTCATTCTCATCCTTGACCAGATTTTGACCTGCGCGCCCAAACTGACGAGAGTCTCCCGCACCCAAAGCTTCGAATATCCCTAGTAACTGCGCAGTTTCGTGGAGTCCCGGTTCGATTGAGAAGGCGATATCATGAGAGAGAGACTCTCCTCGCCCGACACGCATGACAACGGTTGGAACCCCCGCCGCCATCGAAAGCTCGAGGTATGGGCTCAAACGCGTATGGGGATTTGAGGTAAGATGGAGCGCGAGATCGCTCTTCGCTACAAGCGACCGCCATCGGTCGGGAGAATTTCCTTCGATGAGGGTGACTCGTTCATGAACACCGAATTCGCCGATCATTCGCTGTGCGTCGGCCCGCTCTGAGGGCTCAACGATCCAGGTGAGATGTGTCGAGTAGCTACAATCCGCCAGCGCCGGAAGAAACTTGTGCGCGCGACCATCTAAACGGGCCGAGCTCGCCGCCACAATCTGAAACGGTCTCCCCACTTCATGCGAACGAGCGTCCTCTATCACCGTTACCGGTACTGGGAGCGCGTCTGAACGGTGTCCACATGAGGCGTACTCATATCGACCGGAAAGGAATCGGTGAAGTGTGCCCTCCGCCCACTCAGAGTTGTACAACACGATCGGAGACACTGAGGTTTCCCGATACCCTTGCGGCTGAGGTTGCAAGGGGAGATCTCCTCGCTCAAGAAAGGGCAACGAGAGATCGAGCACCTGTTGAACGGACCGCTCCCACGGGCTGGTATGGATCCCCTCTGCTCCAGGATCGGAGAGAAAGGTGTCATGCATCCACGAGATGCCAGGCATCGTTCCGACCTGCGTTCGAACGACCCGACCGAGAGGCTCATCCTCTATCTGATAAAAAAAGATATCAAAAGGGTTCGCGCGATGCCGTTGATAGGCGTTCAAGGTGTTGTAGCGCGGAACCCCGAGATGAACACCCGAGGGTAATCCCGAGAATACCTCAATATCGAACTCATCCTTCATGAAGGGAAGGAGAAGATCCGAACAGTACTGCGAGATCGTACTCACCTCCTCGTTCGCCCGAGCGAGATGGGTGAACCACGCTATTCGAAGCTTCTTATCAGCCATTACGCAGCCTTGTTCGCCTGTGAACCTTCACCCTGAGAAAGTGGAGAGAGGAGCGCGTCGATCAAGGTGTCCCATCCTTGAGACAACATACCTGAGCTCTCGATGAAGGCCCTGCCGCTTGCGCCCATACGTTTAGCGGCTTCCGTGTCACGAGCAAGCTCATTAAAGGCCTCCGCTATAGCGAGAGGATCCGGCGTAACGACACGACCATTCTCACGGTCTTTCACAAACTCTAACGTTCCACCACTATCGGTAGCTGTCACAACCGGACGACCGCTCGCCATCGCCTCAAGGGTGACGTATCCGTAGTCCTCGTCGAACGGAGCGTAGAACACCCCCATCGCCTCGGCGTAGAGATCGATGAGTGCCTCATCGCTCACTCGGCCCAAGAACTCGACCCGACGCCCGATATCGTGTCCCTTGATGATGTTGTTGAAGTACTCCATCACCCCCGGCTCATCGGCGGTACCAACGACCTTGAGTGACACGTCAGGTGACACATGCTTCATCGCGTTCAACATAAGATCGAGTCGCTTAATGCGACACAATCGTCCAACGGAGAGTACGTACGCCTTCGCGCTTCGGTTCTGGTATCGGTCCCCGAGTGGGAGGGGTGGGTAGAGAACCGTTGAGGAGAGTCCATTGTACGACTGCAAACGGTCAGCAACGTTTTTAGAGATGGCGGAGCGATAGGCGCACTCACCCAGCGCAATCCCGTCGCCATCGGTGATCATCCTACGAAGCACCTCATCCCGCGGGTCATCGCCCATGTCTGAATACTGTCCACCGTGAAGATCGTAGAACGAGCGAAGCTGGTGGACGAGCCACACGCTCTTCTTTGGGTGACGGGCGTAGTAGGTCGGAAACTTCGTGGCGATAATAAGATCAACCTTACCACCCGCGAACTCGGCGAGATCGAGAGAGCGCCACATCGCGGCCTGCGTTAGGAGATTTTGCTTCGGTAGTGGGTTGAACGGAAGCTCGATAACGTCCGCCTCGTGCCCTCGCGCTTTAAGGTGCTTGATGAGGGTTGCGACGAGGATCTCCTGCCCACCGTGCGTGAAGGGAACTTTCGCTCCAAGTACAAGAATCCGTGCCATCGTTACGCCACCTCAAGGATCAGAGCGTAGTCCTGGAAGCCATAGATCAAACGATTTAACTGCTCGATGTTCTGGTTAATGCGGTGAACGGTATCAACGACCGTTGGTGGATGGTTCGGATCGACCGGGATCTCTTTGAGAAGATGATTCGGAGCGACAGGAGAGAGGTAGCGTGTCTCAACGATCTTTAAACCAGCGAGGGTCGCCGTGTATCCGAGGGTATCGGGATGCATCGGCCAGATATGGGTTGGATCGCGGAAGTAGTTCGATGAAAGCGCGAGGAGCGATTGCGGATTGATCGTCTCAAACACGAGCTTGGAGCCTGGCTTCAATTTTCGCTTGGCGAGCTCACACAACTCCAGCAACTGTGAACGGGTGAGATGCTCAACGACCTGGATCGCGATAAGCCCACCGAGCGAGGCGTCCGGAAGGGAGCGCAGGTGTGCTATCCCATCGCCGAATTTGGTGTCGCATCCAGCCGCGTTCGCGACATTAACCATGACCGTATCGAGATCGACACCGTACGATGGAACACCCGCTTTCTTGAAGAGTCGCTGAAGCTCACCCCGACCGGAGCCCATCTCAAGCACCGTGGCGGGAGCTGTTTTGAATATCTCTGGGTAAATGGAGAGTCGTCGCTCGATCTCACCCTCCCCTCCCCGATACCGATTCTCAAGGAGGAGGTACGAAGGATCGGGAACCGTGAGCGGCTGCGAGCTCTCTTGAACACGGGGAGGATTGGGATCGGTATACCGGGGGAAGTTGTTCACGATCCCCTCTAATCCTCGAATCATCTCATCAAGAGCGCCGATTCGATCCTTCATGAGGGACTGCATATCCTGCTGCAAGGCGAGAATTGCAGCGCTCTTCTCGTCATCGATCCGGTCGATCTTGCGCATCACGTCGTTGTCACGCGCGTCGATATATCGACCGATCTCGTTCAAGTGGCGAACGAGGTGCTCAGAGAAGGCGCGCTCGGCGTTGAGGTAATCGGCAAGGAAGAGTTTGCGAATGACCTTGCGAGAAATTCGCTTGAAGAGAGGAACGAGCTTACCGAGGGGGCCGCGCCTGTGGCTCGGGATAACAGCCGGCGAAAGTTGGGCGTCGAATGCGTAGTTCTGATTAACGTACCGAAGCTCCTCAGAGTGCTGAAGGTCCCCTACCCGTACGTTGCCGTCCTTCGCAAACCTGGGAGCGGTTCGGGAGAGTTCGCGGTTTTTATCGCGATTTCCTTCAACATCCGCTTTGATCCGCTCACGGATCTCGGTCATGAGGGAGCGAATATCCGCAACCGGGAGCTCTCGCGCCGCGGCCTCGCCGTGAACCGCTGCCTCGCCCTGAACCGCTTCCTGCTGAGGCAGCTTTCGCACTTGCTCTGACATTCCTTTTCTCCCTGTAAGCCGCTGAAACGAATACCGAGCTATACTTGCGGCTTCCCCCGGCTCCGTCAAGAGCCGGGGAAGGAAGATTTGGCCCTAAAACCGATAGGTTAGCGCCGCTCGAATCCGCCAGGTTGGCGTAATCTGGGTATCCGAGTTGTGGACCTCAATTGGAAGGTCATATCCGAGAACTCCCACCCACTTGTTGGTAGCGAGCGCTATGACCTCTGGGCCGATGAAGGTACCGTTAAACGCGGTGTCGTCGTATCGCACCCCACCACTTCCGGTATCGTATCCTTTGTACTGCCCCGAGAGACGAGCCCGAAGAGAGACCTGCGCGTCATCCTCCAGGTAGAGGTAGTGACCAACCGCAGTCGCCCACGCCCAGTCGTTGGCGAAGGTGTAGTCAAACGCGCCCTCTGTGCGGATAGTATACTGCGCGTCGGTCTGCCACATGAAGCCTTTCCACTGGGTATAGAGACCAGTTCCAAGGGGGAAGTCCCAGGAACCGGAACCGAGGGTGATATCGTGCCCGTGGACCGCGTTAGCCGATTGTGGCGCGTGGACGGTTCCGTTGTGCTTCTGTGCAAACGAGTGGTGCTCCACCTCCTCGTTCGATTCACCGTGGGAGTCCTCATCGTCGCCGTGATGTCCGGGGGCGCTCTCCTCACCAAGGTAGTGCGCGTCTCCGGTTGGGAGCTCAACGCCTCCAAATACACGAAGTCGAGCGAGAAGGTCGCCATTCGAATAGTTCACAGGAACGTAGTGAGCCAACAGGGTGATATCCCCAATGCCGGCGTCACTTCCACGTTGAACCTTCTCGTCCTCGATGCGACGCCATGTTCGGCTCACCACTGGCACCACCAATTGAAGCGATGTTGAACTGCTCACATCGTATTGACCGGACACCTGAGTAACCGAGCTCTTGAGGAACTGGTTATAGGTATTTTCGGTGTAGTGTCCATCCGTCTTAATTCGATCAAGCGCGGTGAACTGCTCGGCAAGGCTGAGACGGAACGCGTTCTCGACTGGGCTCTCGTTCTGCACCGCAGAGTAGAGCGCGCACACGTCACAGGCGTTCGCTGATTGGGAGTGAAAAAGCACCACTGATGCAACGGCGAGTGCGGGCCGTATGAAGATATTTTTCATATGTCCAAAAAAGTTAATGAATATGCGGTAAGATCCGCTCACGCGCGAGAGTCAGTCTTTATTCTCTTTCCCCCGCGCTCCAAGAATTCGTCCTAGGAAAGAACGGGCGGCGACCGGGCCCGTGGACGCTCGTAGGTTCCGATCCGCAACGTGACGCCGTCGCGAGCGGAATGGATGATAGGAACGAACGAGAGGCGGTTGCCTTCCTCTGCCTCAACGGAGGCTGGAAGGATGTAGCTCGCTGTTAACGAACGGATCTGTCCGAAAACGCACGGCTTCTGCTCCTGTTTTTGTGAGCGGGAGGCGTTCTTTCGCTCGTGACATCGGCACTTACTTTGAGGAGCGCGCGATACGACAGCCAACGACAACAGCACCACGGCCATCATTAAGGAGAGCGACTGTCGGAAACGAGAACCGAACATGGCGAGAACCTATCATGAGCTCCCACCGATCTCCAGAGAGCGGAGAGCTCGGAGAGCCAGAACACCGTGGGGTTCGATCGCACCCATCCCTCAGCTCACAACCTACAGTGACGCAAGGACCACGTTACAGCCCCCTAACCCACCTAATTCTCTTACCAAAGAATTTCGCTTCGTTGCCCCTCAACCACCACGATATACTTAGGGTATGACCGCCCAGCCCCTTCCGATCTTCGCGCTCACGTTCGTGATATTTCCCGGTGAACGGATCCCGTTTCGAATCTACGAACCCCGCTACAAAGCGATGATCAAGGACTGTCTCGATGAGAGTGGAGAACGCGGAAAACGGGAATTCGGTATCCTCTTCGCAACCGATAGAGACAACGCGGAGGTCGGATGTTGTGTCACCGTCGATCGCGTTCTGAAGAGATACTCAGACGGGTCAATCGATATACTCGCGAGAGGAACCCGTCGATTCTTTATTCAACGCTTCGTGTCGGGTCGCCCCTATCCGCAAGCGATCGTCGGTTTCTACAACGACGATACCTTTCCGGATGGTCGTCTCGCCAACGTCGCATCCTCACTCCACACGAAACTCGTCGAGCTTACCACCGAAAAAGTCGATGTCCCACTCTTTGAGGCACACGATCTCGCGTCGTTCCTGCTCGGTCACAACGCGGGGCTCACCGACATCGAACGACAGGAGCTCCTTGAGATGCGAAGTGAGCGAACACGGCTTGAGTTCCTGATCGCTTTTTATCGTCGCTCCATCCCGCAAGCGATCCAGAACAAGGAGCTTAGAGAACGGGTCGCGTTGAATGGGCACCTACGAGTGATAAAACCAGCCCCGCTCTAACCACCCATCTCATAATCGATCAGTCAGATGGCCCCATCCATGACCCTTGGCTTTTGGCTAGAAGCCATCTCAAAAATACCATGCAGGCGAGGCTCTGCGAGCTAGGAGAGCGCGAGAATGCAGGGAGAAAACGCGCGCAGGTGTATCCGCTGCGATACAGCGAGCACGTTTTCTCC
>JAIXQT010000127.1 GCA_027485595.1 Pseudomonadota bacterium
ACGAAAAAATCCTCAACGTATCTCAGTGGATACGTCTCCGGTTTTTTCGTCGTCTCCGCCTCGTTTCGCCGAAACCCTCAAAATGCTCACGACGGAACCATTTTTCACCACCCTGCTAGGGATCGGGTTTTTTACCACACGTGCTCGCCCATAAAAAAAGAGGCGTGATCCGCCACGGATCACGCCCCCGATGTGATGAATCGTATTACAGTGTCGCCGACTGCAACGCTGCGATTCGCTTCTCAAGTGGAGGATGGGTCGAGAAGAGCTGTCCGACACCCCCGGATATCTTGAACGCCGCCATCGCAGGAGCCTCATCGTATTTGCGAGTGTTGGCAGCAAGTCGTTGCAACGCGGCGCTCATGTCGTGTTTGCCGGCGTATTGAGCCCCGCCACGATCGGCTCGGAACTCACGATATCGTGAGAATCCGCACACCACGATCATCCCGAGGAGTCCGAGCACCATCTCAAGAAGGAAGGTTACCATGAACTGCGTCATGTGACGGTTTTCCTCGCGCACGTTCTGCGAGATACCCCACGCGATAATTCGGGCGAAGAACATAACGAATGCGTTCACGACACCTTGCAACAAGGTCATCGTCACCATGTCGCCGTTGGCGATGTGTGCGATCTCATGCGCCGCGACACCCTCGATCTCATCTCTGTTCATCGAATTCAGAAGGCCGGTCGAGAACGCGACGAGCGAGCGGCGCTTCGATGGGCCGGTCGCGAAGGCGTTGACCTCAGGGCTATCGTAGATGCCGACCTCCGGCATCGCTGGAAGCCCGGCCTTGCGAGCGAGCTGCTCGACCATCATGACAACCCATGCGTACTCCGACGAGGTGCGTGGGATGACCTTTACCCCCATCGTCCACTTCGCCATCATGCGTGAGATGGCAAGAGAGATGAGCGAGCCCGTCATACCCCAAACGAGACAGAATATCGCCAACTGCTGAATGTCGATCCCGTTGGCGTTGAGGTAGGGTCTGACGCCAAGCAGATTTAAAAGGATGGATATGGTCAACACCACCAAGATGTTGGTGAGGATGAAGAGGGCTATTCGTTTCATGACACTCCTAGAATAACGTCACTAAGACACTATTGGATGGGTTCGCCGGCTTTCTATTCAAAAGTTCTGTGAGCCGCGCTTCATGAGTAGGTATACCCCGCCTCCGCCCGGAAGTGTCTGATCTCTCCCGGTTGTTGGCGATACTCATTTCCCGCCATCCGCATCGAACATATATGTAGTAAGCATGTTCCCTTAAAAGGTCAATTACAAGAGGTGTCTGATGAAATTACTCCGCGAACTATCTGAAGCCGCTGGCGTTCCGGGCCGTGAGGAGGCTATCCGAGCTATCGTTATGCGGGAGCTGAAGGGGTACGCCGATACCATCTCGGTGGACACCATGGGTAATGTCATCGCCTTTAAGCAGGGGAGTGCCCGAAGTCGGGAACGGGTGATGTTCGCGGCTCACATGGACGAGATTGGATTCTATGTAAGCTACGTGGATGAACGGGGTTTTCTCCGTCTACAAGAAGTAGGTGGATTCGACACCCGGAACCTCTTCTCTCGCCGTGTGATTGTGCACACTCAGAAGGGGCCGTTGCGGGGGGTTCTGAACGTTGGTGGTAAACCAATTCATACCGCTTCCCTTGAGGAGCGCCGCGCAGCCAAGGAGGTTTCGGACTTCTTCGTGGATCTCGGACTCCCAGGAAAAGAGGTCGCTAAGCGGGTGCAGATAGGCGACATGGTGACGCTCGACGCTCCTTTCGTTGAGTTCGGTCATTACGCGAGTGGTAAGTGTCTTGATAATCGAGTGCAGGTGTATATTGGAATTCGTGCCCTTCAGGCCCTGAAGAAGCCCAAAAATGACATCTACGGTGTATTCACAGTGCAGGAGGAGGTCGGGCTTAGAGGCGCTTTCACGAGCACCTACGGCGTTGATCCTCACATCGGTATCTGCCTTGATACCACGATAGCTTCAGACATTCCTGGAGTGCCGGGAGAGCAACGAATCACGGCACTTGGGCACGGAGTTGCGATTAAGGTGCTCGACGGGTCGGTCATTTGTCATCGAGAGCTGGTTGAACAGTTCGTGGCCCTAGCCAAAAAGCATAAGATTAGGCACCAGATGGAGATTTTACCGAGAGGGGGCACTGACGCCGGAGCGATTCAGCGAACCCGCGCTGGTGTTAAAACCATCACCCTGTCGGTGCCGACCCGGTACATTCACACGACCGTGGAGACCGTTCATGTCGACGACCTAACGGCGACAGAGGCCCTCTTGAAGCGGTATCTCGAGGGGTAGTTAGAACGACAGTTTGCGTTTTTAAGGGCCTTGATCTCTGTGGGAGGGGCTACGCGCTTGACTTTCTTGAATTTTTTAGCTTGCCGCAAATTTTTCAATACGTTAGTGCTTATTTCACCGGATCGTCATCTTATATGTTTAGAGAAACGAGTAGTTAAGCCAAGGAAGGCGGGAGTCGCATGTTAATTCTGACCCGGAAACCAGGAGAGAGTCTTTATATTGGAGACAATCTCAAGGTGACTATTGTTGAGATCAAGGGAAATCAGATTCGAGTGGGGATAGACGCCCCACCCGAATACCGAATTTATCGGGAGGAGATTTACCTCCAGATCCTTGAGGAAAACAAAAAGGCGGCTGAAGCCGGCATTTCAGGTGACGCTCTTGAGCAGTTGTCTGGAAGTTGGAGAGGGTCAGCGAAGCCTGGTTCAGAAGATGCAACGACGCAGAATCCCAAGAGGGTGTCGATTACTGGACGAACAGGCAAGCGGGTGGCTTCAAATGTGTCTCCAAGTAATGAGCGAGGAAAGGGGTCATGAGTGATAATGTGAAAAAGCAGGGCGAGACTATAATTGTCCCGAGCTCCCGTTTTGGAGACTTGGACGTTCCTGCTGATAGTGTGATTGAAATCCCGTCGGGTATTATCGGCTTTCCTTCGGCTAAAAGCTTCATCATGCTTGAACACAAGCCGCCGTTTTCATGGTTGCAATCAACCCAAGATCCGGACCTCGCCTTTGTGGTTGTTGATGGATTCGAATTCGGGCAACAGTTCGATGTGAAGCCTCCGATTGGGGATCGAGATACTGATTTCCGTGAGGATGACGAGTACGCAATCTTGATTATCGTGACAGTTCGCCCTGATCCGAGGATGACGACCGCGAACCTCAAGGCGCCTCTCTTTGTGAACATGCGCAATCGTCGTGGTTTGCAGGTCATCTTCGACGACCCGCGCTACTCGACTCGATTTCCGCTCTGGTCCGAAGAGGTTCAGAACAGCGCCGGGAATGATTCGCCCCAGCTCATGCAAGTGAACAGCGAAGAGATCAAGAAGTAAGCTTCCTGCGTCTATTCTTCACAGCACGGCTTTGTTCGTTAATCGTTCAGAGATAGAGATATTTGTTTCTGTTACGGTTGCTTGCGCCTGTATACCCGCCATCGACCGAGTTCCCCGATCTTCTCTTTAGTGGGATCCTTCATCACGACGTCGGTGTCACCCTTGTTCTTCCGCACGATAATCAGATCCTCGGTCGCTTGGGATACCGCCTCATTGGAGATCTGTGAAACCTTCACGGTTGGGTCGCTCATGAGAGCGCTGTAGAAGCGAGCCGAGAAGGGAAGGTTGTGCGCGAATCCTATTGTAAGGTGTTGTCCCGGCGCGAGAGATGCCGCGTAGGACAGAATGTTCTTTGTCGAGCGGTGAGTCGAAAGGTACGCGTCTCCGGCTACTAACGTGGTGCTGTAGCCGATAGCGGCCATCAGGGAGAGCGCCGCGATGGAGCTCATTGAGTCCTTGAGAGAAGGCATACGAACCGCCGCCGCTAAGAGACCAAAAGCGATAATGATAGCCATCGTCGTTTGAGAAGTGGAGGGCTCGGCCGCCTGAACATAAAAAACGATAGAGGCTACCAGAACGGTGAGCGACATAGCGACGTAGAGCATCCTGGTCGTTAATCTGCTGAAGAGCTGATAGGGCTCCGCATGTTCGGTTGCGCGTTTCCACATGACCGCCAGAAGAAACGCGAATCCAGGAATTGAGCTCATGTTATAGGTCGCGGTGTATTGCTTGGCGAAAAAGAGAAGAACGGGACAGCTCACCGTCCAGGTAACGCCAAGCAAGAGCCACTCGTCATGCTTGAGATCGTTAAGGAACCGACTCCATGAGAGCCGTCGACGTTGCTCCCACAGCGTTCCCAGAAGAGCCAATGACCAGGGCACCAGGGATGGAATCATCATGACCCACGCCGCTCCGCGCAGTTGCACATGTCCATTTCCATACTCATCGCCGTAATCAGCTTTGGTGAAACGGCCGATATTCTCCGTCCAGATGAAGTATTCAAGGAACCCAGGGTTTCGGCTCTCAGCGAAAAGGTACCAAGGTATTGCTATGAGGAGGAAGAGGAGGGGACCGGTAATCCAGGGGAGTGCTCGCATTTGAGCAGGATATGAGCGTGTAAACCACCAACGCAAAGCTACCCAGGGGCCGACGGCCATGCCGAAAAAGACGATCGCTACCGGACCCTTTACGAGAACTCCGAGCGCAAGACCGGCAAAACAGAGGTATCCGGCGAGTCGAGAACGGTCGGCAAGCGCGAATCCAGCGACCGCCAGGGTGATGCCGACCGTGAGAGTTACATCGACTAGGCATACACCGCTCAGGATGAAGGAGAGGAGTGAGGTACTAAAGATAAGTGCCGACACCAATGCGGCGCGACGCCCGAGGAGGGGAGAGACCAAGAAGTAGAGTGTAAGGGTGATGGCGGCCGCACTAAAAACTCCCGGAAGGCGGGCGGCGAAGTTCGAGAGTCCCAAGAGCTCAAAAGAGGAATTGATGAGCCAGAAGTGAAGAGGAGGTTTGCCGAGATACGGCTTCTCGACACCCTTAAAGATGATCCATGGGGTCACCCAATCGTTGCGTTCAAGCATGATCTGGGAAGTCGTGGCATACCGTCCCTCGGTTGTGTCGAATAGATCGGGAGCGGCGAGCGTAACGAGCCTTAGTAGAACTACGGTTGCCAATATCAAGAGATAAGGGCGAGCCCAATTGGTTGTTTTTTCCTGCACGACGTATCCACACGGTAATTACAAAGCTGGGGGAACACTATCACACTCCTCTGTCGAGAGCCAAAGGGCGAGACGTGAGAATTAATGACGGTGAAACGACCGTTTTATTCCCGCAATTCTTTGATCTCCCTAAAAAATTATCCCTGCGGCGCGATGCGGCGTGGAGTGGATAGTCATCCTATCTCGTATCACCGGAAAAGGGGCGCGCGGCGTGTGCTGAGGCGTCCATAAGGTGACTCTAGTAGATGGAACTATCTCGTGCGAATCCTTCTCCTGTTCATAGCCCTTGCAAGCGCGGGGTGTTTTAGACTCTCCGGTGACTCGTGGTACGAGGGCCCTCCCGCGCGCCCTGCCGCTATGGATGAATACTACAAGCCGACCGCCGCCTACGGAGATTTCCGCACTGAGATCTTGCAAGACACCGAACACTACACACTTAAGCACATCACTATCGAGTCCTATGCCGGACCCATCGTGATCGATTACTTCGAGGGGCGGAAGCCGTCAGACACTCTCGTGTTAGTGTTTCCAGTGCTCGGGGGGAAGAATTTTATCGAGAAGCATATCGCCAAGTATCTTGTGGAGTCCGGCTTCGACGCTGCGATAGTTAATAGAAGCAATGAATTTAAAGACCCAACGATGTTCGATCAACTCGAGGAGGTTTTTCGCCTTAACATCATTCGGGATCGATTGGCGCTCGATTTCTTCGAGGCTGAATTCGGAAAAAAGCGATTCGGCACCTTCGGAATCAGTCGCGGAGCGATTAACGTCGCGTTGACCGCCGGGATCGACAAGAGGTTGCAGTACAATGTGCTCGTGCTTGGAGGAACCGATCTCGTGCACCTCTTCCGAGACTCGAATCAACCACGTATTGAGAAGTACATCCAATCGGTGCGCGATAATAAAGGGTATTCAGAGCAAGAGTTCTTCGACGCGCTTCAAGCGAAGCTCCGCACGGACCCGAAGAATACGGCCCAGTATCTCGATGGAAAGAACACGCTTCTCATCTTGGGGATTTTCGATCGAACGGTTCCCTTCACCTACGGACTCAAGCTGCGCGATCAGATTGGCCGTCCCGACACGATATTCCTGTTAGCTGATCACTACGTAGGACTGCTCTACACGCAAACTGTCTCAATAGTACCGCCGAGCAAGGATAAAGGGGGGCTATTCCCCTTTCCATATATCGAGGAAGAGGCGGTGCAATTCTATGACCGGTCATTCAACCACTCGTGGAATTGGTCCATCCTGCCGTATCGAATTCTTCAAGAGCCGTTAAACCTGCTTGTAGAGGCTGGCGCGAGCGTGGGCTCAGCGTTTGAGTGGGCCTTTGGATCCAAGGAAGAGGAGGTCAACCAGGATGTGACCGCTGACTACTGGGTTCACGCGCTGAATGGGGTGACAGATGCGAAGAATCATGGCCACTCTCTCGAATCGGTGATGATTCCGGCTAGTGTGAATGTTGCGCGGGCAAAGTGATTTCGGCCGAAATGTTTCGGACCTCAAAGGACATTTGCTGGGGATTCGAACACGGCGACCAGGAATGGTCGCCCTCCCCTCTGTGCACACCCGTGTTCCGCCCCTAAGCCGACAACGCCACACCACACATGTGGTACAATAACCGCGCGCCAACGTTTCCATTCCAATCGTCTTCGCCAGGAGCGACCTCAACGAGGTCGAAACCGATGATCTTCTTCTGACCCTTGAGTTTGCTCAGCAGATACGAGGCTTGTTGAAAGCCCAAGCCTCCGGGTACCGGAGTGCCGGTGTTAGGGCAGAGCGTCGGATCAAGACCATCGATATCGAACGATACGTATACCTTCTCTGGTAGAGCGGCGAGGATCTTGTCGCAACGCTCCCTCCATGTCTCTCCCTCAAATGCTCCTCGTTGAATCTCAGCGTCCGTGTGCACGACGACGCGGCTCTTATTGGCGGCGACAACAGAGAGTTCCTCCTCGCAGTAGTCGCGAATTCCAACCTGAACGAGTTTCGTTATCTGCGGAAGTTGCAACGCGTTGTACATGATCGAGGCGTGTGAGTAGGTGAACCCCTCGTACGCTATTCGGAGGTCCATGTGGGCATCGACGTGGAGAATTCCGAATGAGTCATGTCGTTTCGCGAGCGCGCGCAGGAATCCAAGAGGTGTGCTGTGATCTCCACCTACCAGGCCTACCAGCTTGCCTTTATCGAGCCATTCCCCGGTTCGTTGCTCGACGTTGCCCACCATCTCTTCACAGGCTGCATTGATCTCAGTGAAGAGAGACCGCAGCTGAGGGTCCTCCTCACTCACCGCGCCGCTTCCCCATGCTTCGATGATGGTGGCGGCTTTCGCTTTCAACGAATCAGAACGTTCTCGCATCCCGGGCGAGTCTTCAAGAAGGGCGATACCTCTTTTCCAGAGGTCGGGAAATTCTGGGTGAAAGAGGTCAACTTGAAAGCTCGCGTCGAAGATATGATCGGGTCCCGCAGAGGCGCCGCTGCCGTAGCTCACCGTGACCTCCCAGGGAACTGGAAGCAGGACCAAGTCACTCTCATGCTCGTTGAATGGGAGGCCAAAGATTTGGCTATCGGTCAGCCCGGCGTTGTTTGGATTGAAGGTAGTAATCTTTTCGTCTTTTGTGCTCATCGACTGGTCCGTGTGTACGCCTGCTCTCTGACAGGTTTGTGGCCTGGAGTTATATCGCTCCATATCGGCAAAATAAAGAAAGTATGGTGCCTTACTGGCCTGAGAGAGGGAGTTTTTCGCGGTTGAGCAGTCCGCACGAAAGGAAAAGGCTTCCTGTGCAAGTGGTCTTCACAGGAAGCCTTCAGGAATAATGCGTGTAACGGGTTATTTCCCGCCGGCCTCAAACGACTTCAAGCCCGCCTTGAAGTCGTAAAAGGTATAGGGCTGTTCTGCCGCTCGAGCCTTCGGTCCCGCTGCATTAGTGAACCAAAAAGAGAGGTCGTTTGGAGAATACAGCACGTTTTGGAAGTTAGACGGCATCGCGATGAACGGGATAACCTCCTTCATGATGATCTCCGGAGTCATCGTTCCTCGTGTCTCCCCCAACTTCGAGGTCATCTTCTCCTGGTAGTGTCCACCATACACGATGCCTGGAATCGCCGGGAATTTCTTGCTCTTGTCCTCAAGATCCTTTCCAGCTTTGAAAACGTCGAAGCGGTATCGATCCCGAAGGTAGAGCTCCGCGTCGCCGTTCTTGCCATCGCTCATGAGGAAAACGAAAGAGTTCGTTGGGGGCGCCTCTTTGATTATCTTGCGAACCTCCTTCAGGTTCTTGGCGTAGGTCAGCACATCGCGCAGCACGAACGGCATCGGGCGGCCTCGCATAGTCTCTCCCTCCGGGTCTCCGTACCCCATCTCTCCGAGGGTAATCCCTTCGGCGTTCATGCCCGAGACGGCTCCGAGGAATCCAGCCCAGCCGATGTTTGCGGATGGAACTCCTTTGCCCTTCTCAGGGACGTTGACGGTAATGAGCGGATATTCGTGGAGCTTTGAAAGTCTGTGGAGTCCCCAATCAAGCACCCGCACGGTGTACATATTTCCGTCAGCAGTGGCTGTCTTATTAGCCGCGAAGTTGCTACACGATGTGCCCAAGAGCACTCCGTCCATCATCTCCTTGATCAGTTTTTTGTATTTTTTCTTGCCGCCCCACTCGGTGATCTCAGGAAGGGCGTGGATAGCATGGACGACTCGAAGGGGAAGGCGAGAACCGTGCGCCAGTCCGTGCATCTCGTCGATATACTCTTGGGGAATGTATGGGCGTTGCCGCTCAAAGGACTCGTCGAGAAGCTCTTCGAAGTGATACTTGTCGAGCACCTTATCGTACAGGTAGAGGAGGTTATCTCGCACCTCCTCTCTCAGAAGACGCCCCTGTTGATAGCCGCGCTCATACGGCGTGCCCGAGACGTAGAGGACGCGCGCCCGACCATCCGCGGTCCACTCAAGCTTCGCCTTAGCTACGATCGCCTTCTCTTGCTCGACCGATTCGATAACATCACTTCGAAAGAGGTAGTGGTCGGGATCGATCCGCAAGTATCCGCACCCCGTAACGAGTGCTGAGCTTAGGAGAAGTGACGCAAAGCGAGAGAATGGGGCAGGGATCTTCATGGGGTCTCCGTCGAAGGTCGGACGAGAGCGTCCGATGTTCGTCAAAATTGCTCCCTTCTCACCGAGATCTCACGGATAAAGGGGTGTCTTTTTGATGCTGAAGTCGTAAAGTCGGACCGGGCTCATCCGGATAATTTTGCGGATTGCCGTTTTGACAGGTAAAACATTCGTTTGGGCGGGTTCTCGGTACGGTTACTCTGTTCCATGGTATGCGTCGCTGAGTTTTTTCTTCGCGGTGTTTAGTACTAAAAATAACGTTACATGGAACGAGCACGCTCGCTTCTGAGTCTAAGATAGTAGTGGATACTAATCGTCTTACCAAGGAGATCTAAATGTCCGAGACCGCAGAGCTGAAACTCGCAGGACAGTCAATTCAACTGCCAGTCGTCGTAGGGACGGAGAACGAAAAGGGGATCGACATCTCCCAGCTCCGAGCTAAGACCGGCTACGTGACCCTCGATAACGGGTACATGAACACTGGCGCTTGCTCAAGCGCTATCACCTTCATCGATGGCGAGGCGGGAATCCTTCGGTATCGTGGAATCCCTATCGAGGTACTCGCCGAGCGCAGCTCCTTCTTAGAGACCGCGTACCTCTTGATTGAAGGTAAGCTTCCGACACGAGAGGAGCTTGATAACTTCACGAATCGAGTTCGTCGTCACACGATGATTCATGAGGACATTAAGCGTTTCTATGACGGGTTCCCTCGCGACGCGCATCCGATGGCTATCCTCGCGTCCTTGGTTTCTTCCCTCTCGACCTTCTATCAACACGAGGAAGGAAAGTCAGAGAATGAGCAGTTTTCGTTGAATAGTGTTCGTCTTCTCGCAAAGCTTCCGACGATCGCGGCTTTTGCGTACAAGAAGTCGATCGGGCAGCCGTTGATGTATCCGCAGAATCACATGTCCTACTGTGAGAACTTCCTGCACATGATGTTCTCGACACCAGCTGAGCATTATGAAGTGGATCCGGTCATGACGGAGACCCTCAACCTTTTGCTCATCCTTCACGCTGATCACGAGCAGAACTGCTCGACATCGACCGTTCGCATGGTTTCGAGTAGCAAAGCGAATCTTTTTGCGGCCATTACCGCTGGAATTTGCGCGCTCTGGGGGCCTCGGCACGGGGGAGCCAATGAGGAAGTTATCGACATGCTCACCCAGATCCGCCAGAGCGGGCAGAGTGTGAAGAAGTTCGTGGATATGGCGAAGGACAAGAATAGCAACTTCAAGTTGATGGGCTTCGGCCATCGCGTGTACAAGAACTTCGATCCGCGGGCAAAAATCATTAAGGCCGCCTGTGATAAGCTCCTCGCGAAGATGAAGATCTCTGATCCTCTTCTCGACATCGCGCACGAGCTTGAGGAAGCGGCGTTAAAGGATCCTTACTTCATCGAGAGAAAGCTTTATCCAAACGTCGATTTCTATAGCGGTATTATCTACAAGGCGATGAAGATCCCGACGGTAGCGTTTACCGTGATGTTCGCACTCGGGCGGCTTCCTGGATGGATCGCGCATTCTCGCGAGTATGATCTGGAGCCTGGTAACAAGATTAATCGGCCTCGTCAGATCTACGTCGGTCCAGCGTTGTCTGAATATGTGCCGATGAATAAGAGGGCATAGGGGGGCGGGGAGGGCGACCGAGAACGGTCGCTCGCATTCATCGCTGATAATTTTTAATTCGCCGCCAACTTACTAAACACCTCGCGAGCACGAGACTCTAATTGCTCCAGCGAAGCGTCGTTCTTGATCACGTAATCGCTTTTGTCGACCTTTGCGCTATCAGGGAGCTGCGCTTTGATGCGTTGCTCAGCGATGTGAGCGGGGAAGAGGTCTCGCGCCATAATTCGGGAGACGCGTGTCTCCTCAGGCGCGGACACAAGAACCACCTTCTCTATTTCCGGCATCTTCGCGGTTGATTCAAAGAAGAGTGGAACGATGTAGGCGATAATCGGAGCGTTTGTTTGCTTGAGGCGTTCCATCTTGATAAGCCACCGATCGCGAATGAGGGGGTGTAACAATGACTCAAGTAGCTTCTTCTTCTCTGAATCCGAAAAGATGATGGACGCAAGCTTCGGGCGGTTGAGCGACCCGTCAGCGAGCACCATGTCCTCGCCGAAGTTGTCCACGACCCGTTGAAACCCTTCTGTGCCTGGCTCTACAACCTCACGCGCAAGGAGGTCTGCGTCAACGGTCTGCGCACCCCACTGTTCGAAGAGCTTAGCGACCGCGGATTTGCCGGAGCCGATTCCTCCAGTTATTGCGATGACTTTTGACGGGGTCCCCACGTTCGATTCCTACAACCTACACACTATGCTCCAGTGAACGATTACAAGGTGCCGCACTAACACGGTTATGGCAAGGCGATTTTACCCATTTGCGGGTTGAGAGAAGCTCCCATGTCGGAGAAAGAGTGCCGAGAGGTGAGCGGTGCCCGGAAGGAAGGGAAAGAGCCCATGAAAGGTAAAGGTTCGGAGCTCCGCCGTGCATGCTGGGAAAACGGCCTCATCGACACATACGAGTCCGTCGTTGTCCCGACCAAATAACGGGAGGTAGCCGCATCGGGTTTTCGTGTGACCGATAAGACATCCCACGCGCAGTGACCGTGGCTCTGCTGGCAGAGGGGGGATAAGGAGGTCTTGAAGCACCGGTCCGCCGAACGTGCCGAGAACTGGGAGTCGAGCCATCAGTCCGGCGATACGCGCCCCTTGGTGTGGTGTGCCGAGTGTGACGAGGCGTGAAAGAGGGGCTGGATGGTGTGGCATCGCGTCGAGCGCGCGAACCACGAGGCCACCGAGCGAGTGTCCCACAAACGATACCTTTTCTCCCCTGGAAACCGTTGAGACGAAATCGGCGAGTTGAAGGGCGATCTCGTGCAAGGTGAGTTTTCGTGATGGATATCCAAACGAATGAACTTTCGTCTCGGGCACGAGCTTTTGCAGGCGAGGCGCCAAGAGGAACATGTCGTGCCGGGTTCGCAGAAAACCGTGAACCAGAATGGTGTGCGGAGCGGGATCCATTCGTCGTGTAGTATGAGGAGCAATCGGTGAGTTTTCTGTGCGAGGGGGCGCTTTCTTACAACCTCACGCGTTCGCCACAAGAGCCGAAAGATCGACCGCTTTATAACTTGATGGTTTGCGGACCTTGCCTCGGACGTCCTTGCCAACCGCGTAGAATTCTCCATCAACCTTCAAGACCTCAACGTGAGTCACCTCAGCCGGCCATGAAACGTTGACACCACAGTGCCACTCGCTATTTTGCAGAGCTCGTGGCTCTCCGCTCCATGTCGCGAGGTGAACGAACTTCTCAAGATTGTTGTCGCAGACGAGCTCAAATGCCTGCGCGAGGGGAATTCCGAACGCGCACTCATTCCAGTACATGGTGTATGCGATGTCTGAGAGTCCATCGATCATCTCCTCGGGATCGGGGGTGTTGATTGGCTCGTAGGTAACGGCCTCTGGATCGGTGATAGGCGCTCCGTTGATATGTGGAACCACACCGAGCCCGCGAATGACGTATTCAAGCACCTCTGAGAGGAGGAGCTGCGCGCCGAGAGCCCGGGTCTTTGGGTCTGCTGAAGTAAGCTTGTTTTGAACCCCCTGACCGGCAAGTTGCATGAACGTCTTAATCTTAGCTGAATCCATTATCATCCTCCTGGGCTTGTCTCGCCCTTCTCTATGGGTGCGCAGGGGGTAGGTATACTAAGGGTTTAGGTTGTGGTCCACACCTCGTTTCAGCCTCCGGTTGCGTTGTGTGAATTCATGATTCCTGGCTGATTTCTCTCAGTTTTTTGCATTTTTCACTTAAGAAAAAAACGTGTTTAATCGATCTTCTCCCTATATCTGAGGGGGACCTATGGAAACAACCTTACACTGGCACCACAATCCTAATGACTTTGACACGCTCTCCAAACGGTTCGTCGAGGAGGTTCTTCCTCGATTCACGGGCACTGTCCGCCAGCGGTTCGTTCCCCCGGGTGAGACACTGGAAATGAATGGATCCTCCTTGTGGGTAGTCAAGGATGGGCACCTCGACGTTGTCGTCAACGGTCGTGCTATCGAAACGCTCACAGCGGGTGGAGTGCTTGGTCCGTGGTTCGGCGCGACTCCCGGGATCTCCTTCGCGGGGATTGAGCGTGGTTGTCACGTTGTTGGCTATGACAACAACGAACTCTCCACGCTCTTTCGGCAGGCGGCGAGCGCGTTGCAGAGCTGGAGCGCGATGGTGGCGGTCTCCGCGGCTCGATACTTCTCACTTTTTTCAGCCCTCAAGGTTAAAGCGGTACCGCCTCCTCCCAAGTTTCGTTCCTTCTCCCCAGGCGAAGTTATCATCAAGGAGGGAGAGTTCAGTCAGGAGGTGCTCTGTCTCGTTGATGGTGACGCCGATGTGATTGCGCACGGCGCCAAGGTAGGAAAGGTGAAGCAGGAGGAGATATTCGGGGCGCTCGCCGCGCTGACCGGCGCCAGGCGTATGGCTTCCGTGGTGGCGAGTAAACCCTCAACCTGTATGGTTTTTGAGCGAGACGATTTCGAGGACCTTCTGCGTTCGCATACCGCGCTGATGTCGAAACTATTCGAGGATATGGCGCGGGCGATGCATGAGGCGAACGCTACGATCGCAGTGTTAGAGGAGGAGAAGAAGGGCGGAGAGAAACGGTGGGGATTCATCTAACTGGTGCCCAGTGGGCGACCCTACGAGTAAAGATCGCTCTTCTGCTCTTTGGTTCACTTTGTGGGATCCTTCTCGCTGGGATCGGTGCCGAGGTGTATCACTTTGTTTTCCGAGCTCCAGTGCTGGAATGGCATGATCCGAATACGGTCTTTGACCGCCTCTTGGCGTGGCGTCCGGTGGCGAATCGTCACGTTCAGCATTCGTGGGGAACGATCTCAGCGAACGCGCACGGATATCGCTCTCCTCCACTGGACCTAGACCGCAGGCAGGTAGTGCTGCTTGGAGATTCTGTGGCATGGGGATATGGCGTTGGGGATGCTGATACCTTGGGGTATATCCTTGATCCCTCGCTCAAGCCTCACGGGGTACAACTCTCGAACTTAGCGGTCTCCGGCTATGGTCTTGATCAGTACCTCTTGCGTTTAGAGGAGAATCTGCCGCTCATGTCAGAGCGGCTGGCTGGAATAGTTCTTATCATCTGCGCGCAAAACGATTATCAAAATACCACTCGTAATTCGATCTTCGGAAAGCGAAAGATGCTCTTTCGTCAACGAGGGAATGATCTTGAACTCACCGATTGGCCGATCTCTCGATACTCACTTCGGAACGTCCTCTCCGATAGCTTCCTCCTCTCACGGGCGAGCGAAGCAAGTGAAACCTTCAGAAACGCTACACACCTCATCGCCGGAGATATTGAACTTGCAGAGCCCGAGGCGAACCAAGTTGTTATGTCCTTGTTGAGAAAAATTATGGCGGTTGCTGAGGAGCGCCATGTTCCGATTGCTGTCATCCTCTCTCCTGATCGCGAGGATTTTCCGTCCGTACGCAGTCGGTATATGAACTTCCAACGTGTGCTTGATGAGGCAAGAATCCCGTACGTCGATTACCGTGGCGTCATAGAGCAGAGGGGATACGACGTTCGAAGTATCTACCACGACAGATTGCATTACACCCCGGAGGGGAACCGATACCTGGCGAATACCGTGATGGAGAGATTGGGTGAGTTAAGGATCCTTCCTCACGCCGAGTCATAAACGGAGGTCGACATCCAATTTCAGGGCCGCAACTGCTCTTTTTAGGATTATGGACGCTGCTGCTCAGCCTGCTCCGCGACGAGACGTCGCTGTTCGTCGTCCGCAAGCTCCTCTCGCAACTCACCGATCTGCCCGTCACGAGCTGCCATCTCAAGGGTGTTTTGGTTCTGTACGTCCGCGAAGTTTTGTTGATCTTGCTCGAGGTCCTGAATCTTAGAGCGCGCTTCATCCGCGTCTATTTGCGCTTGCCGGGCGGCTGCCTCGGGATCCTTTTGGGCGTGGCAGGTGCGGATTGTGCATATCGTACCCGAAGAAACCACTGCAAGGAGACATAGCACACGAATCGATTTCATAAGGTTTCCTCTCTGAAGTAGACCGACGCCTGGTGAGCGGGTTGCTTGCAGGGCCGACGACACCACCCATTATTGCCACACCGCTCCGATCGGCACCAAGGGAAAAACATGAGGTGTGGCGATGTAAGGGAAACCTGTACTACCGGAACAACTTTTTGAGCCACGAAACGCCGGGAATCTTTGAGATTGCGCCCAGTCCCGCGCTGTTTTGAGCTGGGAAGTAGGCGCTATCGGGGAGGGAGCGTGAACCATGCAGCGGCTGCGTCATAGTCGGAGTGGATCGGGTTACCACCTGAGTCGGAGCTGTTTGGGCAGAAAATGATGGAAGCTTTGGGAGCGCTAAGGAGGTTGGCACTGATGTGTGAATCAAGGCGAACATTGCGAAGATCCAGAAGCCAAGGGCTGCGAGTGGAATGAACATTCGAAAGATTGACCGGATAAATCCGAGCATGACCGCAGCGATGATGATGCCGCCGTAGCGAAGTTTCCAGTTTGGGAGCGCACTCTCCAGAAGTTGAGGGGCGAGCATGTTCATAATTACGATGACGCCTGCAATCATCAGGCCCCCACCAAGAAGCCCCCGAAAAGGATTGAAGAGCGATGGCGCATAGAGTCCTGGGGCCGTTCCGTATCCTGCTGGGTAGTATCTTCTGCCGTACATAATCGCCTCCGCGAACGTTTGTAGTACCAGGATTATGGAGGGCAGTTATAACGAAAGTGTAACGGAACGGTACGGTTCTCTAACGTGTTGAATCGCTTGCTCGTAATGGACTTGAGCAGGGGGGAAGCGAAGGTTGCTCGGGAGGCGTTTTGATAGTTTTGACGAGGGGTCGGTCGAACGATCGACAGGGTACACCCCGAGTTCATGCTCACTATCTTCCTTGCTCGACCAACCTCCGGAGCCAAATTCTCGGTTTTTAATTATCGGAGAAGGGATGCTCCGTGCCGAGGATCATATTTGCGACCTCGTGTCGGATCTTATTTTTGTCCCTAAATGCCCACATGAAGTGCGCCGTGTTCACATCCTCAAGGAGAGAGATGGTGTTAGCGTTACCTCCCTGGCCGGGATTTTCGAAGATGGTTGTAAGGGGCTCCTCAAGCTCGATATCCTGGGTGCGCAGTATCGACCCTATGACAGTAAGTACGGAGCTGCCGTCTTCGCCAAATGCCTCTCGCTCCATGAATTCAGCGAATATTTCGACGTTTGAATAGCCGAAGATTCTGAGTGTCCGAGCAGCCAGGAATCCTTCGCTCTGGAGTGGGTTGTAATAGCTCAAGGGAGCATCGGGATCCTTAAAGTAGTAGTG